>UQVR01000003.1 GCA_900544625.1 uncultured Mycoplasmatota bacterium | reverse complement strand
TTTTAATAATGGAATCTCTAGATGTTGTTTCTTTTATTTTAACCTTAGTCATAATCATTTCTCCTTTCTTAAAGGCCTATTATACAGGCATTTATTTCTATTGCAATAGTTTCGACACCGTACGACATCAACTTACACACTCAAACCCCACTTTTTACATTTTTTAACATAAAAACATATCACTATATACACATTTTTTACAATCAAAAAGCAATAGTTTTAAATAACTATTGCAATTAAAGTATTGGATCCTTTATTAACGATTTTTGAAACTGTTTCTTTAAGTTTATATCTCGTATTATCTGGCATCATACTTAGTTTTGCTTGTATTCCTTCTTGAACAATAGCTTCTAAACTACGACCAAATATTTCACTTTTCCAAATACTTGAAGCGTCACTCTCATAATCTTTCATTAATCTATCGATTAATTCTTTAGATTGAATTTCGCTACCTATGATGGGTTCAAAAGTTGATTCTACATCTACTTTTAACATATGTATACTTGAAGCAACAGCTTTAAGTTTAACGCCATACCTACTACCCTGTTTTACTAGTTCAGGTGTTTGGAGTTTTAATTCTCTAATACTTGGGTAAACTATACCATAGCCAGTGTTTTTAGCCATTTTAATAGCTCCCTTTAGAGAATCCATTTCTTCTTTATCTTCGGCATAATTAGCAAATATTTTAAGAAGTCCTGCTTTAGTGGTTACCATATCTCCCATTAGATTTTTAAGTGTTTCTGTATATAATTCATTTGAACTGTTGAGTGTTATAGTTACAGTTCCTGTGGATGCATCAAGTTCAGATATAAAGGAGTTATTAATATATTCTGAGTTTTTGAAGTGTTCCAAGATGTAATCCACATCTTTGACTTTTTCTACACTTACGACACTTTCTCTAATTTTTTCCATATAATGTTGTTTAATCTCATTGTTGTTAGGTAAAACATGAACCCACTCAGGTATGGAAACTTTGATGTCTAATACCGGAAACTCATATAAGGCTGTTCTAAGAATTTCCATTATTTCTTTTTCATTCATTAATTCAGCACTTATAGGCATAACTGGAACATCATAAGTATCCATTAAACTTCTAGCTAGTTCTTGAGTTTCAGTATTTGTAGGGTGAATACTGTTCAATATAACTATAAATGGTTTTCCAATGTTTTTTAATTCACTAACTACTTTTTCTTCTGCTTCAAGATAGGATTCCCTCTTGATCTCGCCGAACGAACCATCTGTTGTGACAACAATACCTATTGTTGCGTGATCTTTGATGACCTTCTCTGTTCCTATTTCGGCCGCTTCTACGAATGGAATCGCATCCTCGAACCAAGGACTTTTCACCATCCTAGGATTTCCTTCCTCATCAACAAAACCATTAGCTTCCGGAATGACATAACCTACACAATCAACTAACTTGATGCTTGTTTCGAATTCGTTGACAGTTATTGTGGCACCATTACTTGGTACAAATTTAGGTTCTGTAGTCATAATGGTTTTCCCTTGTGCGCTTTGAGGTATTTCGTCTAAACATCTTTTCTTTTCATATTCATCTGTTATATTTGGTACAACAAGATTTTCTATGAACCTTTTAATGAATGTTGATTTACCTGTACGAACAGCTCCAACTACCCCTAAATAGATTTCACCATTCCCTCGCTTGGCTATTGATGATATAATTTTTTCTTTTTCCATAATCCACCATCTTTCGTTTTTCTATTGTAATCGTATGAAAGGTAGTATTTAATTATTACAATTATTTTAAAGATAATGATTACAGCGTTGCTTTTTTCAAAGATGTAAATTTTGAGCTACCTATATTAATAGACATTTTGTTTATTACTCTTATAGTTCCTACTATATTAAGTTTGTTGAGTACTTTTCTTAACATAGATTGCTCTTAACAAAAACTTTTCTGATGGTGAGTACCATATTTTTCTATGGTGTATAATCAAGTTTGATAGATACTCCTTGCATTCCATCATAGTGGTTTTGAACGGCTGTAGCAAAATTAATAACTTTTCCGTAACCGTTATGACTAATGGTGTAAGCTTGTGATTGTGCTAAGGTTACGTTAGTTGCAGCATGTTGATAGCTTCCATATACTTCTGCCCATTCTGTTGTTGCTCTTACTCTTGCTGTTATATAGCATTCATATGTGTGAGCTGCATCAACTAAATTCATAGATATACCAAATCCATTGGATGCCTTTTTCATATTTGTACCGTTATAAGAATAATCTACATATCCAATATCACCATTTTTATAAATATAACCCTGAGTTCCTTCTTGTGTTCCTTCAATAATTGTTGCGTCATCCGTTCTCATCGCTGTAACATCATATGATTTAATGGCTGGTGATACCAACCATAAAGTGGTTACATCTATTATGTAGGCATTTGTGCCTCCCTCAATTGATGTAATTCTAATATTCTTATAAGTTGTTTGATGATATGTTGCTCTTGTTGTTGTATTATTCTTAGCTGCGTTTGTTGCTTCTTCTTTTGTAACTTCTGTTGATGTTGTTCCATTTGTTGTTTGAGTTACTTTAAAATATTTACTTACCTTTTTATTATGTTCTAAATCATAAGATAAATACTCTTGAGCTTTTTCATCACTCATTGTTGCGATTCTTAAATCTGAGAAGACTAATTTTAATCTGGCATATTCTGCATCTGTTAAAGTTGCACCTTTAACATTGGTTGTTATTAATAAGCCTAGCATTATAGTTAGTGCTATAATACTTTTTTTCAAAGCCGTTCAAATGCACCTCCTTTCTGTTCCAAATTCATCGTAACAGAAAATGTCGAAAAAAGAAATAGAAAATCGTGAGAGTTGCAATTCTCTTTATTGGAGAGTTGTACTTATCTCACGATAAACCTTAAGAATATAATTAATATCACTACGATAATTTTCACAATTACCTTTATAACATTCCATTTTATTTAATGGAACATTATATTTTAAATTTACTATCGTTTCACTTTTTGTATTTAAAATAGTTACTATTACTCTTTGTAAGTTTGAAAAATATTTAATACTTTTTAAATTGTTGTTTTCTTTTATTTTTATTATCAAATTTCCTGTATCGTGTTGATATTCAATTTTACTTGAATTATCTAAATATTTTTTATAAATATCATTTTCTTTATCATATTCGTAACCTAAAGATGCTAACTTGTTTGCGTTATTATTGTTTTTACTCATTACTTTTGTGGACTTATTATTAATTTTTGGGGAATCAGTTAGGTTATCAAATGGAAAATCTAATGTATCAACAGAGTTATTTTTAATATATGATTTGTATAATAATTTATTGTTATTATATTTTTCTTTAAAAGTGATTTGACATTCATAGTTATAATCATTATTATTTTCATCTTTTGTTTCAATTAATAAATATAAATTTTGTTTTATACTTTCAATTACATCTTTACTTAATAAATCTGCACCTGATTTATTTTCTTCAATATAAATATTATTAAGATTTTCTGAAGTATAAATTATTTTCTTATCACCATTTACAAGTGTATAAAGTTTAACCTTTGTATCAATTGGATTATATTTAATTTTATTAATTTTTATATCATTGATTATCAAAATATTTGTGACTTTAGTTTTAAAAAGATAGCCATTTTCAAATGAAATGTTTTCGCTATTATATTTTAAATCATAAATCTTTATCGAATTATAATTATTTATAAAATACAATAATAACAATATAAATACTAATATAAAAGTTATTAAAAATATGTTATGTAGGATATAATTTAAAATCTTACCAATTCCTCTTCTTAAATTTGTTATATTATCACTGAGCTTCTTTTCAGATTTAATTAATAAACTCGGAGATATTTCTAATTTTTTGCAAATATTCCTAATCTGACATAAGTCTGGTACTGTTGTACCATTCTCCCATTTTGAAATTGTTCTATCAGATACACCGATAATGTCACCAATTTCCTTTTGAGTTAATTTCCTTTCTTGTCTAATACGATAAATCGTAGTAGCAAATTCTGTACTTTTTACAGTTTCCTTCGTCTCTTCAATCTTTTTCATATCTTTCCACCTTTTTAATTTTACCACATATTACCAAATAATGCATTATATAATTTGACAAAATATCATAAAATTTAATATAATAAGCCTAATTTAGGAGGAATTGTCTATGAAAGAGTATTTTGTTTATAAAAAGTTTATTTCAGAACTATTAAAAAATCAAAATAATACAAGCATTACTTACCTTCAAGACATATATAAATATAAAGATTATGAGAGAATATTAAAACCAGTCTTAGATACAATATATGAAAACCCTCATGCTAATTTAACTAATTTAAGACTTAAATTATTTTTACAAAGTGGATTAAAGGAAATTATGAATATTTTTGTTAATACTACCAAAATAACTCCGGGCGTTTTACTTGATTTTGGAACATTTAATACTAGAGATACTGTTTTATGTGGTTTAAGACAAGAAGTTGATTTAATAGATGGTCGTTTAGTTTCACATAAACTTCCAATTGAACAAGATACGATATTTGATTTAGCTTCAACTTCAAAAACTTTTACTGCAGTTGCTATTTTAATTCTTGAAGAAAACAATTTAATAGATGTTTTTGAGCCTGTTAACAAATATGTGCCGGAATTTAAAAATTTAGAAAATATTACAATTTATGATTTATTAAAGTTTAGAGTTAAAATTGTAACTGATAATAGGGTTGATAGTGCAAAGAATAAGCAGGAAGCCCTCCAAATTCTTTATACCGCTCATCCAGATAAGAATCAGCAAGTAAGTAATGCTTATACTGATATGGGTGCTATGATTTTAAGATGCGTGATTGAAAAAGTTACTGATATGACCTTTGACCAATTTGTTAATCTAATGATTTTTAAAAAGGCTCAGATGGATGACACTCACTTAAGAGTGCCTGAAGAAAAACTATATCGTGTTGCTAATGAGAATTTTTCTTCTGTTGTTCTTAAAGACGGAAGTATTAAAACAAATTTTAATAATATAAAAGGTACGCCCCATGATTCAAAAGCTATTGCTATTGGTGAATTAGATGGTATTGCACCAGGACATGCTGGATATTTTTCTACTAAAAATGATATGATAAAATTTGCTAATGCTTTAATAAATGGAGGTATTTTATCAAAAGAAAGTTTATTTTCTATGAGTGATACAGAAACTGGTTTTAAAGATCAAGATAAATATACAAGATTTTATGGGTCTTTAGTTTATCTAAAACAACCCGATCCAGAATTTTTATCTGTTTATCCCCCATTGTCTGGAAGATCATTTATGTCTCCAGGTTTTGCAGGTACTCAATTAGTAGTTGATCCAATTAATAAAATCACTTTATTCGTGGGTTCTCCGAGACTTCATAATAGAATTTATCAAGTTCATCCTGACCAAATCTCTAATATAAAAATAGATGAACATAATGTTAAAACTTTTACAATGCCTGATGGCACAAAAAAAATTGTATGTAGTGATTATACCAAAGCTAAAGAAGTTTTAGTAACACTTGCTTTAGATTTATCTATTCAATACCAATTACTAGAAAAAATATTTAATAATGAAAAAGAAATGCATTTAGTTCGTGAACTTAACTAGCATTTCTTTTTTAATCCCTATTTTCATATGATAATAGGGTTTTAATATCATCTTCTGTTAATTCAGATATAATATTTTTATCTCTGATATCCCCATCTATTAATTTATCACTTAATATTCTTTTTTTATTTTGAAGTTCCAATATTTTTTCTTCAATTGTTCCTTTAGTTATTAAGTGTACTACTTCAACCGTATTTTTTTGTCCTATTCTGTGAGCTCTATCAGTTGCTTGGTTTTCAGCTTGTGGATTCCACCATAAATCCAAATGAATTACAACATCTGCAGTTGCTAAATTTAAACCAGTTCCACCAGATTTTAACATTATTAAGAATACTTTTACATCATCATTATTATTAAAATTATCAACCATTTCCATTCTATCTTTCGCAGGTACACTTCCATCTATCATATAAGTTTTTATTTTATTGTTATTTAACTTTTCTTTTACAATATTTAAAGCAGTTTTAAATGATGAAAAAATTAATATTTTATGATTATTTTTAGTATATTCATTTACTAGCATTTCTAATTGATCTAGTTTATTTGAGCCATCAGTATAATTTTCATAAATAATTTTAGGATCTATACATATTTGCCTTAACTTAGTAAGTAGTTGAAGAATTAAAAATCTGGCTTTATTCATACCATCGTTTTCAATAATTTGTTTCATTTCTTCTTTAACTCTATTTAATTCTGCAATATATAGTTTTTTTTGGTCTTCTTTTAATTCAATATAAATATCATTTACTAATTTTTCTGGTAGTTCTTTTATAACATCTTGTTTTTTTCTTCTTAATATAAATGGATTAATTTGCTTGCTTAAACTTTTTATTAATATTTCACTTTCTTCATCAAAATCTTTTATTTTATATTTACTTTGAAATTTTGTTAGACTGGCTAAGTAACCTGGCATTATAAAATCAAATATGCTCCATAATTCTAAAATTGAATTTTCAAGAGGGGTTCCTGTTAAAGCAAATTTAGTTTCAGCCTGGATTTTTTTTACTACTTTTGTAATACCCGCCATATTATTTTTTATATTTTGGGCTTCATCAATAATCATTGTATTAAATGATAAATTTTGATATAAATCTTCATCTTCTCTGAGTAGTCCATATGTTGTAATTAGTACATTCGTATCCGTTAAATTTTTCAAAATATTTATTCTTTTTTCTTTCGAGCCAAGACATATTTTTCTTTTTATATTACTTCCAAACATCGCAAATTCATGATCCCAATTATATGCTAAAGATGTTGGCACCACGATTAAAAATTTACTGTTTTCATTATCTTTTAACATCTCTTTGATATAATAAATGACTTGTATTGTTTTTCCTAAGCCCATTTCATCTGCAAGTATTCCTCCGAATCCTGTCTTAGCTAAAGTATAAAGCCATTTTACTCCCGTTATTTGATAATCACGAAGAATTTTTAATTCATCTTCTGATAATGTTAACTCAACATCTTTATATTTATTAAATTTATTTATGAAATTATTAAATAAATTATCAGTATTTATAATGTTATATTTAGTGTTTTTTAAACTATCTAAATATATTGCTCGATATTTTAAAATTGTTCCATGACCTGCGATTATATCAGCATCACTTAATTCCAAATCATCCTTTAGCTCACTTAATTCTTTTAATGATTCATCTTCAAGATTTAATATATTGCCATTTTTTAACCTATAGTATTTTTTTCTATCTTTCATATTAGCAAAAATATTTACTAGTTCATCACTATTTATATCTCCAATATTAAAGTTATAACTTAAGATATTATCTTGTCCAATTCTAAACATTGATGATATTGATGTTTTCTTTTTAATATTTATATTTTTAAACTTTTCTGTTGTAAATATCTCATATCTTGTGGCTAATTCTTCTAAACCTTCCTCAAGAAATTTTACTTCTGCTTCTAAGTCTTTTAAAATTATTTTATCTTTCTCTAGTATAAATCCATATTTTAATAAATCATTTATTACTTTTGTTTCGTATGATATATCTCTTAAAACTTCATTTGATTTATCTAAATAATTTATTTCTTTATCATCATATTTAAATATGATATCTAATAATATATATGAACTTCTTAAATCAAAATATAATTTCGTATTTATTTCATTAGGTAGAACAATATCATTTACAGATGAATCTATTTTTAATTTTTTTCTTACTATACCTAGTAAACCTTTAGTAAATGTATCTACTTTATCTTTAGTAATTAACAATTTATCTAAATTATTTTCTATTAAATCTTCAATTAAACTTTGTTCTTTATTATTTAAGTGATATAACTTTCCTTTATAAAGGATGTATTCATAATCATTTTCTATTAAGCATTCAACATTTTCTAAATCAAAATTCAATTCATATGAATTATTTCTTTTCACCAGATTTGTATCAATTGGGAATCCATCTTTTATTCCCTCGATTTGATAATTATTAACAACAAATTTTGTATTTTTTATTTTATCTAGAAACTTTTTTAGCATATTTGATGAAATACTTTTATTAAAATAACCTTCACATATATCTAAGTATGATTCAATTATCGTTTTAGATTCATTTGATAAGTAATATTTTTCGGGTATAAAGGTAAAATTTTTGCCAAAATAAACTTCTCCACACCCTGTTTCATATGCTGATTTAAAGGCATTAGCATGATTTCCTAGAGTATATAATTTATCTTCTCCGATTAGTATTTTTACATTATATTCCATAAAACTTCTAGCATAGTAATAATAACTTTCTCTTTCTGTTATGTTAATATATAATTGTACTTGCAGTTCTTTTTTTATTAATGATTCTTCTTTTGGTATAAACTTATTTAATATTTCATTTGTTATTTTATTAACGTTTATGATATTTCCTTTAAATATTTGTTCATAATAATTAACAAAAACAGCTCCGATATGTTTACAACTTTGAAAGTTTCTAAATGCTTTACAATCACATGTCGTTCTTACAATTTCTTTATTATTTTCTAAAATGATTGTTACATCATAGTATGTTGGTTTAGTTTCTGAATCCACTTCAAAACTAAATACTTTTAAACTACTATAAAGGCTTTCTTTTTCTTTTTCACTTTTTAAAGTTATCTTATTTTTATCATATTGTTTTCCTTTTATAAAATCATTTGTCGTTACAAATGCCCTTATATTTGTTTTATTTATTAAATCTGTTAAGTTTTCTATTTGCATGAGTTTACCTCCATTTATAAATCATATCACATATTTTTTTATTTAACAATTGTTTGCTCATTGTTTTTTCTTTTATTTATTAGTTTGCATTTTTTTATTTAAAAAAATACAAAAAAACTAGCATTAGCTAGCTTGCTTGACAATAAATAATTCTTCGTTATCTATAATAAATAAATCTTCTGTTATGCTTTTTATGCATGGATATTTATACCCTGTACTGGCATCTATTAAATATCCAAGTGATTTTGATGATGGTATATCATATTCTTTAAAATTATTTATATTCTTTAAATCTGTTAATTTATTATAATATAATTTATAATTTGTGTTATCGGTGGCAATTATTAATATTGCATCATCTACGATAGCAATTCTTTCAACATTATCTATATTAACATTTATTTTAATGCCATTTTCATTTTTCATTATAACTTTATCATTATCTTTATATATGTGTATAACATTATTATCATAATTATAATAGTATTTATCATAACCATAATAATGAGTTTCAATTAATTTTATTTCTTTTTCTTTATATTCTGGACACACATAATATTTATTTATATCAACATTTCCTAAAACACCAAATAATGCATTAGATATAAAATATATTATTATTAATACATAGATAAATTTATGATATTTCTTACTATCTTCATTATTTTCTTTTTTAAATATAATTAAACTATATATTAAATATATTCCACTAAGTATAATTGATGCTACAAGTGAAGATATAGTTATAATTAAGGGAACATTTTCTACATAACCACAACCAGTTACAATGTTTACTTCACTTAGTAATACTGAAAAATCATAAAAACCATGTAAGAATGCTAAAGCCCAGATGTTTTTAGTAAAATAATAAACTGTTCCAAAAAGTATTCCAATTGACATAGTTTGGATGAATTGCATTAAAGTAGTTAATAAATCTTGTCCCATTAGAAGATTAGTAAAATGGATAGCTCCAAATATTACTCCACTTAATATGATTGATATTATTACTTCTTTTTTATTGCTGCTTAACTTACTTAATAACTCTTCTTCAATTATTCCTCTAAAAAATATTTCTTCAAATAATCCAATACTTATGCAATAAAATACTAAACTTATTAAATTTGCTATATTTAGTTTAGATATATTTAATTCTATTACATTTGCTACAAATACTAAACAAGAAAGTATTACGATTGGTAAACATAACATAATTGTATCTTTAAATGATTTCTTTTGATTTTTAAATATATACCATTTCTTTCTTAGAGCTAGTAAAAGTAATCCACATAATAATACTATAAACTCACTTAGAAAATATGTAGTGTATTTTCCATGTTTTATAGTATCCCAAGTTGTAGTTGCAACTAGGCTACCAAATGTATTTATAAATATTTCAAATCCTATAAATATTAATACAACTGTTATTATTAATTTAAATATACTTTTTTTGTTTTCCATATTAACCTATATTTGATACATTTGTATATATTTGTGATACGTCTTCAATATCTTCAAGCATATTATATAATCTATCAAAGATTTCTTTTTCTTCTCCTTCAAGGGTAATTTTATCTTTAGCATACATTCCTACTTCATCTATTTCATAATCGATATTTGCTATATCACGTTCTAATTCATCTTTAGCAGTATTCATATCACTTGGATTTAAACTAATTGTAATATATCCATCTTCTGATTCAATATCTATTACTTCAATTCTTGCATTTAATAATAAATCCAATACTTTTTCTTCATCATCATATTTAAATGATATTACTCCAAGGTGCTCATAGTTATATGATACGGAATTCGTAACTCCGAGTGACTTATTTACTTTATTAAATGCTGCTCGAACCATTCCAACCGTTCTATTTACATTATCTGTTAAACATTTAATAATTAAAGTTGATGCTCCAGGACCAAATCCTTCATACACAACTTCATGATATTCGTCTTGTCCTACCCCTTTTGCTTTATCTAGGGCTCTAGTTATTATATCACTTGGAACTTGATTCTTCTTTGCTTTATCTATTAGTCTTTTTAATGTTATATTGGCTTCTGGATTTGGGCTTCCTTTCTTAGCTGCTAGATAAATTTCTTTAGCAAATGTTGTATAAATTTTTCCTTTCGCAGCTCCTGTTTTTTGTATACTTGCTTTTCTTACTTCATAAGCTCTTCCCATATTAATTTTCCTCCTTAAATAAACTTTAATTGTTTCACGAACTTGTAAACCCCATAATTTTTATCTATATATTTTATTCTTTTTATTACTTCAGTTACTTTATATACATGATAATATTCAAATTTTTCTTTTTTCATTATGAACTCTATAGATTTTATTATTAATCTTTTGGCATTTTTAGTTGCAAAAAATTTTTCCATAAGTTCACGATCTTTTTTACTCACATGTTTTAACATTAACTCATAGTACCAAAGTCCTCTTTTTTTAAACAAATATTTTTTACCATCAAAATCTTTTAAAATACGCATTGTATCAAAATAACCTAATTTCATATTGTTTCTGATATCTTCTTTTTTAAAATCCAAAATACTTCCTAATTTTCTCGATGGTCTTATTACTTGTATTTTTCTTTTGTCAATATATGGCCTTCTTATTCCAATTGCTTCAAGATCTATTACATATACTTTGTCATAACCTTTTTCTAATAAAGCATTCGCTGGTATATAATCATGAAATCCACCATCTAAATAGTAGTTATTATCAATTAACTTTTCAAATTTAAATATTGGCAAAAAGCATGATGCTATAATATAATCATTTAATTTATCTTTTGGAATATCATTTTTAAACATATATCTTGGTTTAAAATCATTAAATCTAACTGTTACTAAACCAAAATCTTTTTTACTCTTATAAAGATATTTGTCAATTTCAAATTCTTCTAGTTTTTTTCTTATGTTTTTGGTACTTATTCCTTTATTTTGGACTATATCTTTAATATTATCAAGTAACTCTGTTAAATATTTTAAATCATATTCATTATTATTTGTTTTAGTAATAAAATCTTTACTAAATCCAAGAATTGAACCGGTATCGTCATTATACCAAAAGGCAAATAATTCCTCAAATCTATTACTGGCACACATTGCTGCATTAAATGATCCAATGGATGTTCCTACAAAACCATCTATTTTTATATGACAATCTAAAAAGGCTTTGTAACATCCAACTTGATATGCTCCGCGAAGTCCTCCGCCTGAAAATGCAATTCCTATCTTCATTTGCTTTTACCTACCAATAATTTAGCTAAAAATTTGGCAAATTTTCTATCTTTATTAACTGATCTTAATCTAGCATAATATTCATTTATAGAATCATTTCTATAATGGATTAAATTTTCTAATTCGTCTTTATCACTACATACCGGACTATAATAATTTTTCTCTAAGAATATTCTTGCTAATATGTATTTCCAACTTAAGCCATTTATATTTACTAGCTTTTCTAATAGTTTTCCATAGTTTATTGTTTCATTACCCGCTAGGTTGAATGTTTTTTTGTTTAATTTCTCAGCATATTTTATTCCTTTAACAAATGCATATGCACAATCCTCTTTTGTTATAACATCAACTTCATCTTCCTTATTACCATGATACATAAATGTTTCACAAAGCGGATTACTTAATACAAGTGGTACTCTATATATTGTATAATTTTTTAATTTACTTTTAATTAATTTTTCACTTTCTAATTTTGCTTTTGAAAAATAATCAAATTCATCTAATACAATTCTACTTTTTACATTTGGATTTTTCATGTTTTTGTACATACTTGTCGTTGATGCAAAAAACAAATGACACTTTGGATTATAGTAGTTAATTGCTCGAACAATGTTTTCACACCCTCCATAATCAATGGCCATTGAAAGACCATCTTTCATATCTCCGAGTGGCGGCATTGCACTTGCTAAATCTATAATATAATCATGATCTTTAACTAATGCTTCAATAAGTATTCTATCTGTTACATCACCATATAAAATATTTACTCTTTTTCTAAATCTTTTTAATCTATTAAATGATTTTTTGTTTTTTAAGTCTAATATTGTTATTTCATATTTTCCTTCACTTAATAAGTATTTAACTGTGTGAATTCCAACAGCACCTGCAGCACCAACCACTAATACCTTTTTCATAGAATCTTCCCTTCTTATAAAACATTTATTAAAAACAATAATATTATACCAATTATTATACCATAAATAGTGTCTTTTTTATCTATTTCTTCTAAAACTTCTTTTAAAAGTTCAAAAAATAAAATATGAAGTAACATTCCAAGTGTTAACGCAATAATAATGCCTTCGAATGTTTCATTTAATTCTCCGAAAGCTAAGAATGTTATTCCGCCGATAAATCCTGATAATATTAATAATACTAATAAAAGAATATTTTTCTTATTTTGTGAAGATGCTATTTGAAAACCAAATGGCAAATTATGTAGCCCTATTCCTAAAAGCATTAATATTCCACTTTTTAAATCATTGCTTGCAACACCATATAATGCCATTCCTTCAATTGTATTATGTAATAGTAAGGCGATTATTGTAATTGTACCAATATGCTCAATATGATTAATATGATCTATTTTTTCTTCGTCGTTTTCATGATGCTCATGTTCATGATGAGGTACTAATTTATCAATCATTACTAAAAGTAATAATCCTACAATAACAAATAAAAATATCCACCATTTTTTTAGATTTATAAGTTCTGGCAATAAATCAAATAATATAAGCCCTATTATAACTATGCTAGCGCATGATATTGACATTCTTGTAAATGATGTTTTATTAGAAGTGAAATTATAAATAATAATGCCAATCAAAAAAAATAATCCACTTATTAATGTTAAAAGTAATGCCATAATTGTTACCTCGCTTCATAAGTATTTTATCAAAAAAAAAATATTATAGCAATAAAAAAATGAACCGAAGTTCATTCCTTTTTAACTAACAAGCAACTTTAGTGAATTTAATTGAACCAGTTAGTTGTTTTCCTGTATTTTCATTTTGGTCTATGTCTAAGTTCTTTAATGTAACTGTAATAGTCCATGAATCAGATACAGTTTTACCAGCTTCTGCAATTAATTTGTGTTTTAATATTTCTCCACCTTTAGTTGTTGGAATATTAATTGTTCCAGTAACAGCAGTTCCAGCAGGCAATGTAACTAAACTTTGTTCGTCAACTAAAGTAGTTGAACCTTTAACAGCAGTAAAGTATAGTTCTTTTGCATTTGCAGTGTTTGCAGCAGATTTAGTAAATGTATTAGCAGTAATAATTAAATCAGCTGTATAACAGAAACTTCTATCTGCTTCACTAGGTGTTGTAGTTGTTGTTGCACCTGGTGCTGTCCAACTTACTGTTCCTGTTGTTGTTCCAGTAGCATCAGGTTTACCTTTAGCAAAAGTTGTAGCATCAGCATAAATGTTGATAGCTCCAAAAGTACCAAATTCTGAACTAGCTGCTGTACCTGTTGTAACAGTAACATTAGCTGAAGTCCCTGTACCACCTTGAGCAGTGAAGTAAGCAAATGTTGCACCTACAACAGCAACTAATAATGTAGCAACTGCGATAACTGTTAAAAGAATAGTATTCTTTTTATTTTCCATATCTACTTTTCTCCTCTCCTATTTTAATATTAACATTTTATAAATTAAAAATCAACCCCATTATGTCTTTTTTTATAAACTTTTTTTTAGAAACAAAAAAAGGACCAGAGTCCAATTTTATTTTAGTAAAAATTATGCGCAATCAGTCTTTGTAAAGGCTATTTGTCCAGTTAGTTGTTTACCAGTATTTTCATTTTGATTCATTGCTAAGTTCTTTAATGTAACTGTAATTGTCCAATTATCAGTAACACTAGCACCAGCATCAGCAACTAATTTGTGAGTATATTCACTACCATTAGCAGTTGTTGGAATTTGAATTGTTCCAGTTTTTCCAACTTTAGTATCAAAATCAACTAGAGATATTTTATCAAGTAAAACTGTTTCTCCTTTTTTAGCAGTAAATTCTAATTCATTTAAATTTTCTGTATTAGCAGCAGAAACTGTAAATGTATTAGCAGTAATATTTAGTGATGCTGTATAACAGAAACTTCTATCTGCTTCACTTGGAGCTTCTTGTCCTGTAACTGCTCCTGGAGCTGTCCATTTTACTGTACCTGTAGTATCATCAGTAACATCTCCAGCACCTTCTGCAAATGTTGTTGCATCAGCATAAATGTTAAGTGGATCAATTGTACCAAATTCTGAACTAGCTGCTGTACCTGTACTAACTGTAACAGTTGCTGTTGTTCCTTGTGCTCCTTGAGCTGTGAAGTAAGCGAATGTTGCACCTACTACAGCAACTAATAATGTAGCAACTGCAATAACTGTTAATAGGATAGTATTTTTTTTGTTATCCATAATTCTTCTTTCTCCTCTCCTATTTTAATATTATCATTTTAGCTTATAAAAATCAACCCTAAACTGACAATTTTTTGTATTTTATTTTTTAAAAATTTTATGTATTACATACTTAATGTAAATGTTTTTTTATCTACATCTATGTTGGTTAATTTTAAACTTATTATCTTTTCTAATCCACCAGTTATTTTATATGTTGCCATTAACTTTCCACTCGATATTGTTGCAGCACTACTATAGGTATCTAAATTGTTATATTCTATTATTTTTGCTACTGTTGTCTTATAAGTATTAGCTATAGAATATATGTTACTACCTGTAAAAGATGTACCATAACTAGTAAGACTATTACCAGTTCCCTCTTCTATAGTTATATTTCCTTTGTATTTATTTTTATTAAATACTATTTCAATATTATATGTACCAGGATAAATATTATCTAGGATAAAAGAATTATTTACCATTGTAGCCTTTTTTGATCCATTTTGCAAAGTTATTCCCGCTAGTGGACTAGATGAAAGAATTCTCAAAGTATATGCCATTTTGGCATTTTGCACTTCAGCTACTATTTCTGTATTTACATAAAAATATGTATAACTTGCAGCAGGTATTGCCTTATCACTTAACCATGTTTTTATTTTATATGTTTTAGTTGAATTGCTACTTGAGGTTCCCCCTAAAGTATTAAATAAAATTGAATATCTATTATTTCTTGGGTCAGATTCATCATATTTTACTATTGGAAGTTCTGCAATACTTATTGGTTCTACAATTAAAGTATCTTCTTTTCCAGCACCATTATATTCATAAACCGCTACCATTATATAATCTATCGGAGTTAATACATCTGTATCCTTATATCCAGTTCTTGCTTTAAAATTTGTCATATCATAGCCAATATTCATGACATATGTAGAATCTAATGAACCAGTATTTTGAATATATATTACACTTGCTTCTGTTTGAGCTAATCCCATTTCATCTGACATAGATGTCATATTCGTTTTTTGAATTGATGATGAATTACTTCCATATGAAACATTCAAAGTTCCTGTTGTAATACTTTGATTTGTTGTGTTTGTTTTAACAGAGAAAAATGATGCATAACTAAATCCAACTGATGCCATTGTTAAACCAAAAACGCATACTGCAATTATAAAATTTTTATTTCTTATAAATTTGTTTACTTTTTCCCAATTTATCTTTTTCAATTTTATCACCTAACTTCATTTTAGCATATTATTATATTAATTAAAAGCAAAAAAATTATATTTTACAAAAAAAGTATGGCTAATCCACACTTACTTTATAACTCCATTTTGAACATATTTTGTATCATTTATTACTACAAATGCATCTTTATCATTTGTTCTTATTATATGAGTTAATTTTTTTAATTTTGATTTATTTAATTGAATCATCAACATTGTTTTCTTTTCATTATCTTGAGGATTTTTTAAATCTACTACTGATACACCAAAACCGGCATCTCTTATTTCTTTAATCATCTTTTTTACATCACTAGTTTTAGTTGTAACCTGTACACCAATTAATCCTTCTACTAAATTATTCGATATATATCCGCCAATAAATGTTCCTGTTGCGTAACCTCCGGCATAACATATTGGGATAATAATTGACTTAATATCGGTAGTTAAAGCTTCACGAGCTACCAAAAACCAAATAAGAACTTCAAAAAATGCAATTATTGCTGGAGTAAACCTACGGCCTCTTACTACTAAAACAGTTCTAATTGTTCCAAATGTAACATCAACTATTCTTGCAAAAAATATTTTTATACATAATAATAACATAATATCACCTTTATATATTTATTAGTATGGCTAAAACTATTAAAAATAAAAGTACTATTGATATTACTATTAAACCTAATACCTTATTTTCTTTTATTTCACGATATTCTATTTTATTTTCATGTCCATATTTTTCACTTAATAGTGTAATCTTTTTATTATTTTTATCGTTCATTTTATTTTGATAATTTATTTGGCTTTGATCCATTAATGCTCCACAAAACTTACAAGTTATACCTTCGTTTGGTAAAGGATTTCCACAATTTTTACACTTCATTTTTTACTCCAATCTTTTTAAATGTTTTATTATGTTAATTTTATGATAAATATTATGCAAAGTCAATTAATTCTTTTTAAAATAAAAGGTTCAACAAACTTATATTGTTGAACCTATATAAGTAATGATTGCATAACCATTTCCTTCTTTAGAACAATTTTCTGTAGCATTAGCATTATGACATGTTGTGGGGTATGTTCTAGTATTTTCCGCACTATTTGCAGTACAATTATAGCAATACATTGATTTATTAATTAGTAATGAGTTTCCAATATATCCTGAACCTCCACCGGCTCCAGCTTGATTACTTGCTCCTCCACCGTAAAGGCCTCCGCCTCCACCGGCAGAATAGTAATTACCATCTCCGCCTTGTCCAAACGAACCACTTTCACCTCGGGCAACTGAATTTTCTGTGCCTCCACCGGATGCACCACCTGAATTTTGACTGCCGCCAGCACCATATAAAAATCCACTTGACAAATTAGTTCCATTAACACCAGAAGCTCCGCCACCTGCTCCACCATTACCTGTATAAGATGGTGCTTGGAAAGATACGCCTCCACCTCCACCGGCAACGATTAATATATTATCTATACTATCATATAAGGATGATAAAATTCCGGTTTTGGTTGCAATATGAGTAGCTCCTCCACCACCACCAGAATAAACTGGGTTTGAACTTCCAGCACCGCGGCCGCCACCATTATAACCACCACTACAATATTGTGTATTACATCCTGCAGCTCCTGCTCCTCCTGATGCTATATATAATTGTTGATTTGCATCTAAATAAACAATTCCCGTAGAATATCCGCCGTAACCACCTGTATAAGAGCCATAGCTACCACCTTGCGCTCCCCATACCTCTAATTTATAGTATCCTGGCTCCATAATAGTTTTAGTTTGGATTTGATTTGAATAATCTACTAACCCATAATATCCATATGTTGATGTTTCAAAAGTTCTGGACGTGTTTCCTGATGCATCTGCACTATAAGCTCTAAAAGCATAACTTGGATTAGTTAAACCCGCAAATGTGTAACTATTATTTGTACTTGATACATATGTTTTTCCACCATCACTTGAATAATAATATGTGTTAGGTGTAAGTCCTAAAGGACTATTTCCAAGTGTTATTGTTGTGCCTGTTGTTCCATTTGTAACTTTCATACTTTCAAGTATTGGTCCACTACTTACATCTAAATATGCAACACAACTAGTTCTTCCTGTTGCTGCAATAACTATTTTTTGATTTTTTATTGACATTGTTGAAGTACCTGTACATGCAGATTTTGTAGATAATGCATAAAATAAATTTGACGGAATCGTTTTTGCTTCATAGTATGTTGCCGAGTTCTTTTTAGCTTGAACATATATTTTTAGAGCAATGTCTACATCCATGGCATCCATATATACATCACACACATCTTTTTGATTGGATTCTACTGAAAACAAATTGTCTGCAGCACTATAAGTTACTGTTGAACCATTTTGACATTTGCTTTTTGAAGCATTTATTTCATATCCAATTGTTGGTAATGCAGTTGTTTCTAACTTTGTATATTCTCCATTACCATTACCATCTGAATCGACATTTTCAGCATAAACATTTAGTGTAATATCTAGTTGAGCTGTAGAATCAAAATATAAATAACATACATCGTGTCCTAAAGCTGTTATATCAGCACTGTAATTTTTTGAATCATATTTTATTGTTGAACCATTTGTACATTTACTTTTTGTTTCATTATAAACATAACCTGCTTTTGGTATATAAGGATATAATCCATATGTATTTAAGCCATTTCCATTTGCATCTCTTTCTTCAGCCATTATTCTTATATCTAAATCGGAAATTTCTGATGTTGCTCCCCCAATGATTGGTTTTACATCAACTACTTGATAGAATGCATATGTAACGATTAGACCAACACATGATAAAAGGACCACTATTGCTATACTTATTAGTGGAATTTTATTTTTGTTTAAGAAAGCAGTTACATCTTTATTGAGGATTTTTTTTATTCTATTCAACAATTTATTCATATGCTTCTAACCTATCCTATAATTAATTTTAAGATAAAATAAATATAAAGTCAATTATTAATTAATTAAAATTTTAGTATGATTGATTTTTTTAAAAAATTTTACATCAAAAAAAGCCGATGTGGCTTTTAAATTATTTATATCCTTTATCCTTATAATAATTGTAAAGTTCTTGAAAACGATTAAAGTGCACAATTTCTCTTTGGCGCAAGAATAAAAGTGGCTCTATTACTTTTGGATCTGTTGCTAAATCAATTAAATGTTCATATGCAACTCTAGCTTTTTGTTCTGCCGCCATATCTTCTACTAAATCTGCTAAAGGATTACCAGTTACAGCAAATGTTGAAGCATCAAATGCTACACCATCTGCGTTCATAGGGAAAACTCCTTTTCCGTGTTCTGTATAAAAACTTTCTAGTCCTGCTTCTTTAATCTCATCAATTGTAGCATTAGATATTAATTGTGAAACTATAGTGGCAACCATTTCTAAATGACCTATTTCTTCAGTTGCAATGTCATTAAGTAATGCTCTTCCTAATTCATCTGGCATTGTAAACTTTTGATGAAAATATCGCAACGATGCTCCAAGTTCTCCAGCATAACCCCCGACCTGAGTAATAATAAGTTTTGCCATTTTTAAATCTTTTTTTGTAACACTGACTGGATAAGATAAATGTTTTACATATTTAAACATATTTTGTACCTCCAGTATTTTCCCAAGGCCATGGATTATTTATCCAATTAAATTTTGATAATGAGTTATTATCAATTACTTCAAGTGGTCCATAAGCTTTAACATATTCCATTTCTTTTGTACATGATTTTTCAGCTAATTCTCTAAATTTTTTTAACATTTCTTCATCAGTTGGATGTAAATCTAAATAAAGATTTAAGTCATTGATTGCAAAAGATAGTGCCATTATTTCTAATAATAATTCTTCTTGTTTATTATTAGCAACAACTCTTTCGTATTTATAATTTTTATATGGATCATATAAATTATTAAACATATTTCCCTTAGAAAAACCATCAGCAATACTTGTCAAATCTGAATCACTACTTATTTTCATATTCTTTGGTACAGCAAAGCCAAAAAATCCTAAATTATCATCAAATAACATTTTTTTCCTCCCTATCTTATAGTATGTTTCGCCTAAAAATTGTATTGGGTAAATTGCTTATATATTTAAAATTTATTTCGATAAAGTTGAATAATTTTTCATTATAATGTATAATTAATTAAGGTGATGAATATGGCAAAGAAGAAAAAAACTAAAGATAGCAGTAATAATAGTTCATATAGTGTTGAACTTACTGGGCTTATCCTTATTTTAATTGGAGTTATTGGATTTGGATTTGGTTTTATTGGGTCAATATTAAAAAAATTTGCCATGTTTTTAGCAGGGACTTGGTGGATAGTTATTCTAATTGCTTTAATAATATTGGGTGTTTACATGTTATATAAAAGAAAAATGCCTAAGTTTAGTGATCAAAAATTAATTGGTCTATATATCTTTTTTATAATTATTCTTGTTGCAAGTCATTTTGAATTTTTAAAAATAACTGGTAATCCAAAAGAAATTCTTATGGAAACTTATAATAATTATATGGAACGAATTTCTACGATTACTGCTAGTAATGCTTTAAACACTTCTGGTGTTACTACAATTGTTATTGGTGGTGGATTTATCGGTGCTTTATTTACTGCTGCACTATATGGCCTTTTTGGTAAAACTGGTACAATTGTAATTTTAGTATTACTTGGAATATTTGCATCAGTCTTAACATTTAATGTCAATTTATCTAATATATTTAAAAAGTTATTTAGATTAGTAAAATTTAAGAAGAAAGAAAAAAATGAAACAGAAGAAATTATTCCTATTAGTAATAGTGATGAGGTAAAAGAAAATATTGAAGTCAAACCTGTGGAAAAAGAAAAAATAATTATTACATCAATGGAAGAATTAAAAACTAAACCTATTGTAGAAGAATCTTTAGAAAAAGAAACTAAAACAGATATAGTTGATAATGAAGATTATTATAGACTTCCAAGATTTAGTGAAATATTTGATCCTTTGAAGCCTAAGAAAAATAACAATACTTCATTTACACAAAGCAATAAAGAAATACTTGAAAGAGTTTTAAAAGATTTTGGTATTGCTGCAAAAGTTGTGGAAATACATATTGGACCCGCGGTTACTGAATATGAACTTACAGTTCCACCTGCCACAAAGGTAAGTAGAATTTTAAATATCGATAAAGAAATTGCTTTGGCTTTAGCGGCAAAAGATGTTATAATTCAAGCTCCCATTCCAGGAAAAAGTACTATTGGTATTGAAATACCTAATCCAACCATTTCAAGTGTAACTTTAAGGGAAGTTCTTGAAAGTCCTCAAAACCTAAAGAGTGATGCTAAAATTTGTTCAGCATTAGGTAAAGATATCATGGGAACACCAAAAGTATTTGACTTAACAAAAATGCCTCACCTTTTAGTAGCTGGTTCTACTGGTTCTGGGAAATCTGTATGTATTAATGGTATTATTGCATCTATTCTAATGCGTTATAAACCTAATGAAGTTAAACTTGTATTAGTTGACCCTAAAAAGGTTGAACTTACAAATTATAATGGTATACCTCACCTACTTTGTCCCGTTGTTAGTGATCCTAAGAAAGCTAGTTTAACATTACAAAAAGTTGTTACAGAAATGGATAATAGATTTCAAACATTTAGTGATAAAGAAGTAAAAAATATTACTGGATATAATGATATGATAGAAAAATATAATAAAAAACATCCAGAAAGCCCACAAAATAAAATGCCTTATATTGTTGTTATAATTGATGAACTTGCAGATTTAATGCTTGTTGCTTCAAAAGAAGTTGAAGATTCTATTACTCGTATTACACAACTTGCTCGTGCTGCTGGTATTCACTTAATTGTTGCAACACAAAGACCATCTACTGATGTTATTACAGGTTTAATTAAAAATAATATTCCATCTCGTATTGCATTTGCGGTTGCTAGTCAAATCGATTCAAGAACTATTCTTGATCAACGTGGTGCCGAAAGATTACTTGGTAAAGGAGATATGTTGTACTTTCCTATGGGTGAAAGTGTTCCAATCAGAGTTCAAGGTTGCTTTATAAACGATGATGAAATAAAAAGATTAATAGATTATTGTAAAAATCAAGCTACGGCAAAATATGACTCTGCTTTTGAAAATGTAAGTCAAAATACTTCAAGTGGTGTTGGTAACTCTGCTATCGGAGGGGAAGATGACGATGCTTATAATGATGTCGTTGAATTTGCTATTCAAACCGGTAAAATAAGTGCTTCTTTAATTCAAAGAAGATTTAGATTTGGTTATAATAGAGCTGCTAGAATGATGGACTTACTGGAATCTCGTGGTATCGTTGGTCCTCAAAATGGGTCCAAGCCTCGTGAAGTTTTAGTAAAGTTAGAGAAAAATAATGTCGAAGAATAAGAAATATATTTAAAAAAAATTAATTTTATGTTAATATAAATATGAAAGGTATGGTGTGTATGGCAAATACAAAAAAAACAAATTCAAATAGTATTAAAAGTACTAAAAGTAAAAATACTAATTTAAATGTTAACAAGGTAGAATTAAAAGAAGTTGAAGGAGCAAAACATATATTTTCTCAAAAAAACATTTTAATAATTGTATGTATCGTTTTAGCTTTAATATTAGTAATATTTTATGGTTATAGAGTTAATAAATTAAAAGAAACCGATACTTTAAGTAAAAGTTATTTATTAGATTCTGGTACTGTTAGTTTAGAAATTAAGAATTTAGACGAAGTAAATCAAATATTGACAGAATCTCCGACTGAATACTTTGTCTTAATAAGTTATACTGGAAATAAAGATACTTATAAACTAGAAAATGGATTAAAAAGAATTCTAGATAAATATAAATTAAATGATTCATTCTATTATTTAAATGTTAAAAGTATAATGGATGAAGATAATTATTTAAACAGACTAAATAATGCATTTAATACCGATAAAATTAAAAAAGTTCCAACTATATTGTATTATAGAAATGGTAAAATTGTAGATGTTGTTACAAGAAATGATAATAATATAATTAATGCTGGCGATTTTCAAAAGTTACTAGATATATATGGTTATGAAGGTCAATAAGACCTTTTTTTAAAGGAGTGATATTATGTTAAATGTAGTTTTATTTGAACCAGAAATCCCTCAGAATACTGGAAATATAATGAGGACTTGTGTGGCAGTCGGAGCAGTTTTACATTTGATTAAACCTTTAGGGTTTAAAGTAGATGATGCTACTTTAAAAAGATGTGGTGTTAATTATATAGACAAATTAAATTGGACTGTCTATGAAAATTGGGATGATTTTTTTAAGAAAAATCAAGATGGAACATTTTATTTTCTAACTAGATATGGTCATAAGCCTCATTCAAGTTTTGATTATTCTAATAGAAATGAAAATATTTATTTTGTTTTTGGAAAAGAATCTACAGGTATTCCAAAAAAAATATTAAAACCTCACATTGATAATTGTATGCGAATACCTATGACTGCGAATGTTAGATCTTTAAATTTATCTAATACTGTTGCCATTATGTTATATGAGGCTTTAAGACAAAGAAACTATGATGATTTATTATTTGATGAGCCTCATAAATCAAAAACTGAAATCGAAGATTATCCCACTTAAAAAGCACTTGACTAGTGCTTTTAATTTTGTTTAAGAATACTTTTTCCAAAACCAATTGTTTTTAAATTTCTTAACATATAATCTAATATATTAGCTTTTTTAATGTCTTTTTCAACAGTTACATCTACCTCATCTACGATATTTCCTTCTGAATCAATAATCTCTGCTGTTCCAACGATATCGCCTACTTTTACTGGAGCTTTTATTTTGTTTACTTTTAAATTAAAACTATATTCTGTAACTGGATCAGTATTTTTTAATATTTCTGTGGCATCATTTAATAAAACTATATTGGCTTTATCTTGTTTTCCTCTTTCTACCCTAACTTTTCCTAATGATTCTCCTTTTGTTTTTATTATATTTATTTTAAATGTGTTAAACCCATAATTTAACATTTTTACTGTATCACTACTTCTATTTTCAGAGGTATCTTCCCCCATTACTACTGATATTAGCCTGAAGTTATTTTTGCTAGCTGTTGCAGTTAAACAATATCCTGCTGTTTTTGTAAAACCTGTTTTTAATCCATCCACGCCATCATAAAATCTAACTAATTTATTTGTATTTACTAACCATATCCTTGAGCCATCATTTTTTTCTAAGTATTCTTCATATATACTTGTAAATTCTAGTATTTTTGGATGCTTAAGAAGTTCACGGGCAATGATCGACATATCTCTGGCAGTTGAATAATGTCCTTCAGCATCAAGTCCATGAGCATTTACAAAATTTGTATTTGTGGCTCCAATTTCTTTAAGTCTTTTATTTAACATATCAATAAATCCACTTTGTGAGCCCCCGATTTTTTCTGCTAGAGCTACTACAGCATCATTACCACTTGCTATCGCTACACTTTTTAATAAATCATATACTGTATAAACTTCTCCTGCTTGTAAAAATACTTGGCTTCCTCCCATGTTGGCAGCTTCTTCACTAATTGTAACTTTGTCTTCAAATTTTAAATTTCCATTATCAATTGCTTCCATTACCATTAGCATGCTAGCTAGTTTTGTCATCGATGCTGGAGCAAGTTTTTCATCAGCGTTTTTTTCATATAACACTTTACCAGATAAATTATCTACTAAAATTGCACTTTTGCCATTCGGAGCAAAATCTTCTTCTGCTAAAACATTTAAGTTTAGAACAAAAAAACTCATAATAATTAATAATATCTTTTTCATATATACACCTTATTAATTATTATGATATTTATATTTTATTAGAACTTTTCTAACTTTTTTTCTTCTATTTCATGCCAATACTTTTTTGATTGTTTCCTTTATCTTGTTAATATCATCTGTTAAAAGTGCTTCAGATAATAACTTTTTATCCTTATAAATATGTAACAATTCTTCATATTCTTTTAACTTTTCACTCGTCTTTTTTATAATATTTCCTATATAACTTTTAGATACTTGTTCTAAATCTGCTATTTCTTGAAGCGTTAAATTTTCTTCATAATATAGTTGATAATACTTTTTGTTTGATTCATTTAAAAGATTACCATATATATCAAATAGCTCTCCATAATATAAAAATTCTTTCATTTACATCAAATCCTTAAATAAACCATAAATATAGTTTTCTATATCAAATGGTATTAAATCCGTCATTTTTTCCCCAAGCCCTACGAACTTTACAGGAATATTTACTTCTTCTTTTATTGCTAGGACTATTCCTCCTTTAGCTGTTCCATCTAATTTTGTAAGTACAATACCTGTAATATTGGTTATTTCTTTAAATGCACTTGCTTGCATAATACCATTTTGACCAGTTGTCGCATCAATCACTAATAAAGTTTCGTGCGGTGCATCTAGAATTATCTTGCCAATCACTTTGTTTATCTTTTCGAGTTCTTTCATCAAATTTACTTTGTTATGTAGCCTTCCTGCAGTATCAATTAAAACTATATCAGCGTTTTCTTCCTTAGCTTTTACAAGGCCATCATAAATTACTCCGGCTGGATCAATATTTTCTTTACCATAAAAGATAGAATCTGTTCTATCAGCCCAAATTTTTAATTGTTCTACGGCTCCAGCTCTAAAAGTGTCCCCCGCGATTAACATGACTTTTTTTCCTTCATTTTTATATTTATAAGCTAGTTTAGCAATTGTAGTTGTTTTACCTACCCCATTAACACCAACCATTAATATTACTGTTGGTCCATCGCTTGCCATATTAATTTTATCAGTAATTGATTCATTATTAACATATATTATAAATAATTCATCTACGATAACTTCATTTAAATATTTTGTATCGGTAATATTTTCTGACTTTACTCTTTTTCTTAATCTATCCATAAAATCCATTACGGTATTTACACCGATGTCTGCCATTATTAAAATATTTTCTAATTCATCAAAATATTCATCATCTATTTTAGTATATTTTATACCCAACATACTTAATTTTGATACAAACTCATTTCGTGATTTTTCTAATCCCTCATCATATTTTTTTATAGTATCATCTTTTTTTTCTTCAACTTCTTTTTTTGTTATTATGTTTTTTAATTTATTAAATAATCCCATGATTAACCTCCGTAAAAACATTATATCAAAAATAACTTTGTATTGCAATTTGTTCATAAATAAGATATTACTTGTAATGGTAATCTTTTTCAAAAACATAAATATTTCAAAAATAATGGACAAAATATTAAATATTTGCTATAATATCTTTAGTTCAGTAACTTTATGAATTAATTTTATTTTAAAGAAAGAAGGAATTTTTAAGTGGAAAATAAAAATAATATTGCCACAAAAGTTATTGCTTTAGGTGGCTTAGGTGAAGTTGGAAAAAATATGTATGTTGTTGAACATAATGACGAAATATTAATTATAGATGCTGGAGTAATGTTTCCAGAAGATAATTTACTTGGTGTTGACTATGTTATTCAAGATATTACATATTTAAAGAAAAATGTTGATAAAATTAAAGGTTTATTTATAACACATGGGCATGAAGATCATATTGGTGGCATACCATTTTTACTTCAAGCTATTAATATACCCGTTATTTATACACCAAAAATTGCTAAAGATTTAATTGAAAAGAAACTTGTTGAAAGAAATATAAAATATGATAATTATCAAATTATTACACCTGATTTTAATGTTAAAACTAAATACTTTGATATTTCATTTATTAATACTACACACTCTATTCCTGATAGTTTTGCGATAGTTATTAAAACACCAAATGGTACTATATTTGAAACCGGGGACTTTAAATTTGACTTAACTCCAGTTGGGCCAATGGCTGATATTCACAAAATGGCAAGGTTTGGTGCTGAAGGTGTTACCCTACTTCTTAGTGACTCAACAAATGCCCTAACTAGTGGATACTCTAAAAGTGAAAGCGCTGTTGATGGAACTTTAAATGATATGATTAGCAAACATCACGGTAGAGTTATTATTGCAACATTTGCATCAAATATCTATCGTATTAAACATATTGTTGAGAGCTGCAAAAAATACGGAAGAAAAATAATTGTTTTTGGTAGAAGCATGGATAACAGTATTGAACTTGCCTTAAATAACGGACTTATTAATGATAGATCAATGTTTATTGATGCAAACGATGCTAAAAGTTTGAAGAGAAATGAAATTTGTATTTTATGTACTGGTTCTCAAGGTGAACCTCTTGCAGCATTATCTCGTATTGCTAATGGACAACATAAACAAATATCACTGCTTGGTGATGACTTAGTAATTTTCTCATCAAGTCCTATTCCTGGTAATGCCGAAAGTATTAATAAAATTATTAATAAACTATATTTAAAAGGCGTTCGTGTATTTACCAATTCAGAATTTAGTGATGTTCATACTTCTGGACATGCTAAAGAAGAAGAATTAAAATGGATGCTTAGAATTATTAAACCAAAATACTTTATGCCAATGCATGGTGAATATAGAATGCTAAAAAAACATACGGAAATTGGTGTATTATGTGGAGTTGCTCCAGAAAATACATTTATTTGTACAAATGGTGATGTTATAGAACTATTAAATGGCGAAGTAAGACGCGGTGGCACTGTTCAAGCCGGAGATGTTTATGTTGATGGTTCTCGTGTCGGTGATATTGGTTCAGTAGTTATTAAAGATCGTAAATTAATGAGTCAAGATGGTATTTTAATTACTATTTTAAATATTAATACTCTAACAAGAAAACTATTATTAAAACCAAATGTAACTGCCAGAGGATTTGTTTTAGTAAATGAAAATCAAGAACTAATGCAAAAAATAGAAAGAAAGATTAGTGAAGTTGTTAATGCTTCGTTAGCAAAAGCTCCATATAGCTATACTGATTTAAAAAATCAAATTATTTTAGAATTACTACCTTTTATAAATAATTTAACAGGTAGAAAACCAATTATATTGCCTGTAATAATGGAAGTAAATCAAGCATAGTAAAACCACACAACTGTGTGGTTCTTTTTATGCTTCTTTTATAGTTTTAAATTTTATTAAGAAAATGTTTAATAAAAACATTATAATATCTAAGATTACTTTTATTAATACTTGATTACTAGGTATAAGAATTAATATTATTGAAGTAACTAAATAATTTATTATTATATATTTTATATTTATATGATTATTAAATATTATTTTTATTATACTGGATACTATTTTACTTAAAAGTAAAAATAATGGTATAACATATATGCCTTTACATATATTATAAGTTTTGGCAAATATTATCGTTTCTATTATATAAGAAAATAATGCAAATAATAAGTATGGTGCAAAAAGCTTATAAACTCTGATTGAATCTTTAACTGGATTGAAATGACTTGTTTCATTATCATTTATGTATATTGTTTCTATAATTACTTCTTTAATTGGTATATTTTTTATTTTTGTTTCTATTAAACAATTTGTTTCGTATTCATACCTTTCACCAGCAACCGCAATTAATTTTTTTGCGATATCAAAACTCATTGCTCTTAAGCCAGTTTGGGTGTCACTTACTTTTGCTCCGACGAAAGAATATAAAACATTTCTCGTAATTACATTGCCAAATTTAGATCTTGTAGGTACTAAATCGTTTGAGAAATCTCTAACACCTAGAATTAAAGAATCTAATTTTTTCTTGGCAACATCTGCACATTTTTTTATGTCTTCCACACTATGTTGGCCATCACAATCTGCAGTTACAATAACTTTTGCTTTGGGATAATTATTTAGAATATAATTAATTCCATTTTTTAATCCTCGGCCTTTACCTAAGTTAACATTATGTTTTATTACTTCATATTTCTTAGCTAAATTATTCATGTATTTGTCATGTTTTTTATTACATCCATCATTTATAAAAACTATATTTGCAAAACTCTTTGCTAATTTATCTAAAAATTCTTGCATTATTTTTTCATTTGGATCGTATACCGGTATTAATACTACAACATCTTTATTCATCTTATTCCCCCGCTTTAATATTTACAACTTTCCATACTCCATTATCTTTTATAAAGTATATATAGTCATGCATTACATCTAATTGATCTTTTCCATTTACTATCATATTTTTTTCTAAATATATTTCACAAGAAAAGGCATCTTTACTATAAATAGTGAAATTATTTAACTTTTCATTTGTAAAAGTAGGATCTTTTAGTTTATGTCTACTTGTAAAGTTAATATCAATTCCATGTGCCCAGTTATATGCTTGCTTACTCATTGATGTTCCTTCAATAAAGTATGTTTTTATGGTATTATATCCATGAGCTAACCCGCTTAAATCATTTGTTAAGAATAAACTCCATTTGTGAGCAAAATCCCAAATATCTACTTCACTACTTAAATATTTTTTAGCTTCATCATAAGAATCAACATTTATATAATTCTTTTCTAAAGTATAAGAATATTTATTTTGTTTTAATTTTACTTCTTCGTCATATTCATTTACAACTTTAATACTTTCTTCTTTTGTTAATCCATTTATTTCATATGTTGCCATGTATGGCATCGAATCATTTTGATACATATTATCTAAATTTTTATATTTTTCTTTTGTTGTTGGTTCTTCCACTAACTTATTATTAACATATAATTTATATGTGCTTGGTATTGTAACATCATAAAATATTAGTCCTCTTTCCAAATTTGGTTTAATGCTTGTAATTTCTCTTTTTTCATAACTAAATATTCCTAATTTAGTTTCAGTACTAATAAATTTGGTAGTAATTTCAAATAATACTCTATTATTTAATATTACTTCATAATTATCCTTATCTTTTTTTACTATTTTTACATTTTTATCATTTATTTGTTTTTTATATTCATTTAATAAGTCTTCACTTTGTTTATTATCTTTCAAATATTCTTTTAGAGTGCTATCATCTAAAGATAAAATTGTATCTTTTATAACATTAGTTGTTTGACCTTTTTCGTAAGACTTTAATGTTAAAAATATATAAATTAAGAAAACTACAACTAATACTGCTGCGATTAGAGTGTATATTATTAAACTTTTTTTAAATAATGAATTGTTTCTTCTAGATTTTGTCATATTAATTATCCTTTACTACAAATGCTGTTGGTAATCTCCATGATGAGTTGGTGTAATAAAATGTTACACTAGTTCTTAAATATTTTTTATTATAATATAATGAAGATGAACTTCCTCCATCTACATTGGCTGCGTTTACTGCACCATATTCTGCCATAATTTCAATTAAATCAGATGCGGTTGCACCAAGATGACCATTTTTTCCTCGACCATCTGTTACAAGAATAAGTACACTTCCGTCTTTTCTTTGTCCAATTGCTGTTCTTGGGTTTTGTCCACTACCTTTACCACTAAGTTCTCTTTTTTCACCATTTATGATTAATTTAACAAAATGGTTATTAGCATCAGATGATTCTTCTTGAAATGATATTGCATCCCTAATCTTTTCTTCTTTTACCATTTTTTCAACAGCACTTTTATTCATTCCTTCTAGACTTATGATTCGAAGTAGATTATTTTCATCAAAACCAATTAAATATAGTCCAGACCAACCTAGTGTTATATCTTGAATTTCACCATTACTTACAGTAACTCCATATGGTCTTCCACCTTTATTACCACTTGAATAGTAAATTCCTCCATTAACCCCAGCGATTGCTCCGGCTTCATCTACGATTACACCAAGTTCTTTTCCGTATTCTCCCCACGGATATGTTGTTGCTAAACTAATCTTTGATGGATCATTTACAACCATCATTGTTCCTTCAAAACCATCTCCACTAACATTGTGAATTTCAATTAATTCTTTTTCTTTGTTTCCTTCAGTATTAATTAAATTTTTATCCACTTCATCATCCATCTCTTGTAAAGAATTTTTATCCACTATTTTTTGTAATTCATCTTTACTTAAGAATACATTTGCTAAAAACTTTAATTGGCCAGTTTCTAATATTGTGGTTGCAAACAATTCTTTGGCACTTTCACTTGGTCCATGACAAATTAATGTGATTGTTAAAACTAAGGCAATGAAAATCATTCCTAAAGTAACACCTAAAAACGAAAATACTTTTCCTATTATACTTAATGCTTTTTTCATTTATTTTTTACTCCTTTATATTTTTTTTCTTATGTATTTATAATATCATAATTCGACAATATAATAAAGTAATTTTTAACCAAAAAAGAAGAAACTTATTTAGCTTCTTCTTGTACTCTTGTTTCTCTTATTACGGTTACTTTTATTGTACCAGGATATTGCATTTCATTTTCAATTTGTTCTTTAATATCTCTAGCAATTTTGTAACTTTTAGCATCATCAACTTCTTGAGGTTTAACAATTACTCGAAGTTCACGACCAGCTTGCATTGCGAATGTCTTTTCAACTCCTTCATATGAGTTTCCAATTTCCTCAAGTTGTTCAAGTCTCTTGATGTAATTTTCTAGGGAATCATTTCTTGCTCCAGGTCTTGCTGCTGATAAAGTATCGGCAATAGCAACTAAAACGGCAATTGTTGATTTTGCTTCAATATCCCCATGATGTGATGCAATAGCATCTAGTACTACATCTGGTTCATGATGTCTTTTAGCGAACTCTAACCCTATTTCAACATGGCTTCCTTCAACTTCAAAGTCAATAGATTTTCCAATGTCATGTAATAGACCAGCTCTTTTAGCAAGTGTTACATTTTCACCAAGCTCTGCAGCCATCAATCCACAAAGATTTGCAACTTCAATGGAATGTTTCAAAGCATTTTGACCATAGCTTGTACGGAAATTTAACTTACCAATTAATGTTACTAATTCAGGATCCATTTTAGTTATTCCTAAATCATTAATTGTTTGATTTCCAATTTGAATAATTCTAGCATTAACATCTTTTAATGTCTTATCATAAACTTCTTCAATTCTACCTGGATGTATTCTTCCATCTTTAATTAATGTTTCAATTGTAATTTTAGCAATTTCTCTTCGTAATGGATCAAATGATGATAAACTAATTGCTTCAGGTGTATCATCAATTATTAAATCAACTCCCGTTACTGATTCAATAGTTCTAATATTTCTTCCTTCACGACCGATTAATCTACCTTTCATATCATCGTTTGGTAAATCAATTGTACTTACTGTTTGATTTCCAACAACATCATCAGCATATCTTTCCATACTGCTTACAATTAGTTGTTTAGCCACTTCATGAGCTTCAAGTCTAGCTTTTGCTTCTTCTTCTTTGATATAGTTAGTTATTTCTAATTCCATATCACTTTCAACACGTTCCATTATTAATTTTCGTGCTTTTTCTTTGCTATATCCAGCAATTTTTTCAAGTTGCGCAAGTTCATCTTTTAATAGCGCATCCATTTTGTCCTCTTTTTCTTGTAAATTCTTTTGTTTTGCTAATAAATCATTTTCTTTTTCTTGTAATGCATTATCACGAGTTTGTAACATTTCTTCTCTTTTATCAAGATTATTTTCTCTAGTTAATAATCTATCTTCAGATTGTAATATTTCTGCTTTTCTTGATTTTATTTCTGCATCAGTTTCTTGACGCAATCTATAAGATTCTTGTTTTAGTTCAAGTAATGCATCTCTTTTGTTTTTTTCTGCTTCTTTCTTTGCATCTTCAATTAGTTTATTAGCATTTTTCATGGATTTAGATGTTTTATTGACAAGTACTGCATAAAATAATCCACATCCAATAACAATTCCAACAATAAGGGATAAAATGGCAAAAAGAATGTTTTCCATTTAAATCCTCCAATTTTTCTATAGAATATATTTTAATACATTTATATCTCTACAATTTTATTATAAAGGTAAATGGATAAATAATCAAGAGGAAATATTTATTTGAGAAAATTATATTTTTGTAGTACATATTAAAACGATACTTTTTAATTGTGTATCGTTTTTAAAATTATTTATTAAAATATTTTTCTATTGCATCTACAATTCTTTCACTTGCATGTCCATCTCCATATGGATTGGATGCTTTACTCATTTTTTCATAAGCTTCTTTATTTGTAAGTAATTTTTTTGTTTCTTCATATATTACTTTTTCATCTGTTCCCACAAGTTTTAGAGTTCCTGCTGCTATTCCTTCTGGTCTTTCTGTTGTATCTCTTAAAACAAGTACTGGTTTACCTAAACTTGGTGCTTCTTCTTGTATTCCTCCACTATCAGTTAAAATGATATATGACTTGTTTTGAAAATTATGAAAATCAAATACTTCAAGCGGTTCAATTAATTTAACTCTATCAGCATCACCAAATACTTCATTTGCAACTTCTCTTACGCGTGGATTCATATGAATTGGATATATTACCTTTACATCATCAAATTCATCAACTATTCTTTTAATACCTCTGAAAATATGACGCATTGGTTCCCCAAGATTTTCTCTACGATGAGCAGTTAATAAAATCATTCTTTCTCCTGGTTTAATCCATTCAAGTTCTGGGTGTGTATAATTTTCATCCACGGTCGTAGACATAGCATCAATTGCAGTATTTCCAGTTACATATATTTTACTTTCATCAATATTTTCTTTAAGTAAATTATTCTTACTAATTTCCGTTGGTGCAAAATACATATCTGTCATTCTATCAACACACTGACGATTCATCTCTTCTGGAAATGGTGAATATTTATCATAAGTTCTAAGTCCAGCTTCAACATGTCCAATAGCAACTTGGTTATAAAAAGCAGCTAGTGCACCTGCAAATGTTGTGGTAGTATCACCATGAACTAAAACTATATCAGGTTTAACTTCTTTTATTACCTCTTCAAGTCCAACTAATGCTCTAGTTGTTACATCTGCAAGACTTTGACCTTGCTTCATAATATTTAAATCATAATCTGGCTTAATATCAAAAGTATTAAGCACTTGATCAAGCATTTCTCTATGTTGAGCAGTTACACAAACAATACTTTCTATTTCTTTTCTTCTTTCTAATTCTTTTACTAGAGGTGCCATTTTTATAGCTTCTGGTCTAGTTCCAAATATACTCATTACTTTAATCATTTTTATCCTCCTTCTGATTAAACTTTCATTTTTTACAACTTTTGCTAATTTTAAAATTATACAATTTGATCTCGATTTTATTAAAATCTAAAATATATAAATGGATTATATGAATTACTTACCAAAAACATAATTGAAATTCCAAACAATACACCAAGAATTAAATCTTCAATTAAAGTAAGTATTACGCTATTGGATTTATCAACTTTTTCCTTAAACCATTTATCAATTGGCAATGATAAAAATATTCCTAATATAATATAAGGTGCAGTGGAAATAAGCATAGCATTATTATTAAACAAAGTTACAAAACTTGTATTATTAAAACTAAACATTTTCTTAATTACTAATATTAAATCATTTATATTTTCAACTCTAAATATTACCCAACCTAACGTTATAAAAAATAAAGAATAAAGTATTTTTAAAACTTTTGGTAATTTTTCAATATACTTGCCAGTAACCATTTTTTCAATTAGTAGTAAAATAGCATAATATAATCCCCATAAAATAAAATTATAGCTTGCTCCATGCCATATACCAGTTAATAGCCATACAATAAAAATGTTTCTAATGAATTTTATTTTGCTAACACGATTTCCTCCAAGAGGAATATAAACATAATCTCTAAAGAAAGTTGATAAAGAAATATGCCATCTTCTCCAAAAATCATTAATACTAGTTGCTATATATGGATAATTAAAGTTTTCTAAAAAATTAAAGCCAAACATTTTTCCTAAGCCAATAGCCATATCACTATATCCTGAAAAATCAAAATATATTTGAAGCGTATAACAAACAGCTGCAACCCACAAAATATTGCTTCCATAAGAAGAATAATTATTATAAACATAATCGCAAAAAATTGCTACATTATTTGCTACAATGACTTTTTTTGCAAGCCCCCAAATAAATCTCTTGAAGCCAGATATAAAGCCATCTAAGGTGGTTTTTCTATCACTAATTTCTTTTTCTACTGTCTCATATCTAACAATCGGGCCAGCAATTAATTGAGGAAAAAATGAAACATATAAAAGTAATCTAAAATAGTTTTTTTGAACTCCAACTTTACCCCAATACAAATCTATAACATACGATAATATTTGAAATGTATAAAAACTAATACCTATTGGTAAAACTAGTTTTGTTAAACCAATATTTGTTTTAAATATACTATTAATAATTCCAATACTAAAATCTAAATATTTAAATATAAATAAATTTAACAAAATAAGTATTATACTAATTACTAAAAATAATTTACTTTTCTTTTTATCTTTTCTATATTTATCGATTAATAATCCGAAAATATAAGCAATTAATACTGTTAAAAGCATTAAAAATATATATTTAGGTTCTCCCCATGAATAAAAGATTAATGAAAAAATTAACAAAATTATATTTCTATACTTAATATTCTTAATTGGAAAATATAAAATTAATAAAAGTGTTAAAAACATAAATATAAATGTTGTACTACTAAATAACATAATTGCCTCCTAATTAACCATAAACTCATCCATTACATAAAAGTCTACATTTCCTATAAATAAAACTTTATTAATATTATACTTTTCTTTATAATATTGAAAATCAAAATCCTTTTGCATATAATACTTATAATTTCTCAAATCAATGGATATTGTTGTATTATATTTTTCAGCCAACAATTTTAATATTGCATTATCATAAGATTCACCAATTACAAGTAAATTATCTTTAGAATCACTATTATTATTTTTAAATATTACTTCTCCATCATCCCAACCATAAAAATTACCATAAGTAATATTTAGGTCAGTAGTATTATTAAAAAATTCAGCTTGAGCACCATAGTCTTTTTTCTCACCATTAACAGTAATATCTAAATTACTAAAATTAAAGTTATAAGCACAAAAATCATCTTTCATAATTCTATTAAAAACAGATGCACTTGCTTTTGACCCACTAAAACTTTTACTTAAACAAATCTCATCAGCATACTTAACTGGATTACTTATATTCATTAAATCCAAAACTTCAGTATAGGCTTTATATGAACCCTTATAGTTCCAATGATGATCAGTTTTATAAAAATATTCTTTAAAATCTTCAAAGTTATCAATTTCAAACTTAGAATCTTTAATATTATTTAATCTTTTTTGAAGATATTCAAAAATATCAATTTTTTTATCAGTTTTAAAGTTTATATCTGTATCTTTTTCTATATAATATAAATATACATCAACATCTTTATTCTTATTTGCAAAAGAATTATAGTTTTCAATTTTTTTATCTAAATATTGAGATATATTATTTAAATCTCTATAATAATAAACCAAATTTTCTGGACCATAAAAATTAACATCGCCTGCATTTAGGTAATCTAAATCATGTTTTTTATAATATAAATCAACATACGCTTTTAATGTTAAACCTTTTATATAATTGTTACCTTTTTTTAATCTTGAAGACAATATAACTTGATCTGATAACGTGTTTTCTATATTTTTTTGTATACTCCCATCAACATACTTTTTTAAAGAAATTGAATCATATTTATTTGCATACCGATTTTCCATTTCAATAATTTCATCTGGTCTAACAAAAGACCTTATTAAACTAAATAAAATATATATAAAAATACATATCAAGAACATTATGTTAATTAATTGTTTGATCTTTACTTTATTCATTTCATTTTCCTCTATTTTCTTTAATAACTTTATAAATTATAATCTATTTTTCTTTTTTTATTTTTAATATAAATTTAACATTATTATTCCAAAATCTTTTTAATCTTTTAGGTTCACACATAATTCTATACAGCCATTCTAAATTTAATTTTATAAATATTTTAGGGGCTCTTTTTTTAGTACCACTTAAAACATCAAATGAACCACCAACACCAATGAATATTCCTTTCTCAAAATCTTTTAAATGCTTATAAATTAATTTTTCTTGATAAGGAATTCCCAAAGCAACCATGATTACATCAGGTTTAGCTTTTTTTATATTTTCAAATTCTTTATCTTTATCTTCAATGTATCCATTTGTAGCACCTACTAGTTTTATTCCAGAATATTTCTTTTTAATTACATTTTTCATTCCATCTATAACTTCTTGTTTACTACCAAACAAATAAACTTTTTTCTTTAATTGTGATGCTTCATGTAACAAATATTCTGCAATGTCTACCCCCGCAATTCTTTCTGTCACAGGAATATCAAGCGTTTTACAAGCCTTAACAATAGCGATTCCATCAGGAACTACACTGTTATTTTTATCTAGTAACATCTTACTTACTTCTTCATCAGTTTCAGCCATCGTTAGCGTTTCTGGATTAGCAGTTATGATAAACTTCTTTTCATTATTTTCTAAATACTCTTTTAACAAATTAAAATATTCTTTCTCACTTTTTTCATATATTATTTTTAAATATTTTTTCATTTTTTATCCTCCAACAAGTTCATCCATTTTTGTTTTACTTCATCCATTGAATACTTTTTGCAAGTATTTAAAGTCTGTGCAGCAAGTTTTTTTAATCTTTCAGAATCTTTAAATAATTTAATAATTTCTTTTGCCATATCTTGGCTGTTTCGATCACTTATTAAAACACCATTATTTTCATTAATTATTTCACGAGCACCAGAAGCACAATCAAATGCGACACAAGGAAGTCCGTAACTCATTGCTTCAATTAAGACAAGCCCAAAACTTTCGGTATAAGAAGTCATAACATATAATTTCGATTCTAAATAAAAATTTTTTATTTCTGATTGAGATAAAAATCCTGTTAATATCACTTTACCATTTAATCCATAATTATCAATTTTTTCTTTTATCAATGGCATTTGATTTCCATCACCTATTAAATACAATTTTGAATCATCAATTTCATTATTCACTAATTTAAAAACATCAATCAAATCTACAAACCCTTTTTCTTTTGAAAACCTTCCAACTGCAACAATGTTATTTTTATTTAATTTACTTTTTTCTTTAGGAATAAAATCAATAGTATTTGGTATATATACAACTTTTGTCTTTGACAATTTATTGTAATATTCTTTTAATTCATTGGAAACCACTACTAAAAAGTTGAAATTGGCTACGGACTTTAAAAGTTTATTCACATACTTAACGTCATTATTATGATAATTATGTTCAGTAGCTATTTTTACTATATTCTTTTTTGCGTATTTTCCAACTAACTTACTATGAAATTCTCTAGTTGTAATAATATAATCGCTTTCTATGTTTTTTATGGCCTTTATATTTAATATTCTCTTTAATAATAGCATTTTAGCAGCTATAATTCCTTCTTTAAAAGTTTTAAAAATTTGTTTATTCTTTAAACTTTTTTTAAATTCGTCCTTATTTGGCATGCCATCTATTAAATACCTAATCTTAATTTTTCTACTAAAATCAAAGGCTGGTTTACTTCTATATGTAACTATTAACTCAATATCATAGTCGTCTTCAAGCATTTTACATAATGAAGATATATACTTTTCTACTCCTCCAAAATTTAAATGTAAAGCTAAGATGGTTATTTTTTTCATATCTACTCCTTTAATACATAAATATTTTTTTTCTAATAAAAGGTATAAGCCCTAATATTTCAGTTAAAATCAAACTCAAAAACACCACAAACAGCGTAAAAAGTGGAACTAATACTACCTCATTTATATTTGGAACATATTTATAAAATATTGATATTAACAAAACGTGTATCAAATAAACCCCAAAAGAACGAGACGACAAATAATTTATTACACTAACCAATTTATGGTTATCTTCGTTAATTTTTAAGCTCTTAAATATAATAAATATAGCAATAGTTGACATAAAAACATTAACAGAAAAATAATAATAAACATTTGATAATGTGGCAGTTCTATTATTTATCGATATGTATGTCCCACCAACAATAGTATACAAAATAGATAAAACATATAAAACATAAGCATATTTATTATACTTTTTCATTTTTTCATTCCAATAAGTATCAATATAATATCCTGCAAAAAAATACAATATATAATTAATTTTTAAATCTACTCCCATACTATGAACAAAGTTTACAAATTTTAGATTTTGAAAAGATGAAAACGTTGTTAAAGTTGGAAAGAAAACAGTAAAAATAAATCCTATAAGTAAAAAATATTCAATTTCTTTTTTTGATGAGTTAGCAGTTATTTTTCTCAAAATTGGAGTTAACATATATAGCCATATTGCAGCATACAAATACCATAATTGCTCAGCAGAAGGATCCCCATTAATGGTTCTAACTAAAAATAATTTTATCCACTCAAAACCTCTATAGCCATTCACAATAAAATAAAAGTATAAAATATAAATCAAATTGGTTGCCAATAAAGCTATCAAAACTCTAGATATGTATTTATGATATATTCTCTTAGTTGTTAATTCCTTCTTAGGGTTTAGAAAAAAAGCACCAGATATCATAATAAAAGCAGGAGCAGAAAATCTAACTAAACTCGTGAAAGCATTAAGAATGATAAATCTTTTACTATTTACATCAACTGAATAGAGGTAAAAACCATTAACATGAATAAGTACAACGCCTATCATTGCTACAATTCTTAACAAATCATAATTTAATATTCTTGCTTTACTTTTCATTGACATTCTCCTTTTCGGGTAAACACAAAAATAAGTAAAACATAAACATAGCTATTTGTACTTCGAGAGTATTATAAAATAAACATAAAATCATAATACAAAAAACTACTGTTAACTTCAAAATATTCTTTCTATATTTTATAATTAAAGAAATAACAAATGCTGCCATTAAAACTGTACCTAAAATTCCACATTCAACAATTATTGTTAAATATTGATTATCAGAATAAAAATTATCTTCTAAATCATACTTTTCATAAAAATCAATAGGATTTATTATTAGGCTGGCACTATCACCAAAAGTACCAAAACCACTTCCAATTACAGGGTAATCTTTAAACACTTTTATACCAACCATTATTTTATATATTCTTCCGTCTTTAGTACTCAAATCATATATGTTTCCTTTAAATAAACTAAGAATTCTATTTATTAACCCGCCACTTTCTCTTTTAGCAATATCATCAATGATATCTGAATTATATTTGTTTGAATTAGGATTTAATGGATTATTATGTCTGTGTCCATTTGCATTGATAATTACATCAATAACTCCAGCAGGTTTTTTATCAACAACAGTTGCAAAATAATAATTATTTGACATTTTACTAATTCCAAAAATACAAATTGAAGATATAAGTACAATTATTAGCAAACCTAACAGCTTACTTTTATTTCTATTTTTTATAAGCAAAATCAAATATACTAAAATGTACATAGCCAAAATAATCATAGAACTACGTGATGCACTTAGCCATAAATTAATTAACAACAAAACATAAATGAATTTATAACATTTTACATCTTTATAATATTCTAAATAATTTAGTAAAAAAAACGATAAAACAATGAATGTTGCATAAGTATTTGGATTATTAAATACAGAATAAACTCTAGCAAAATTATCTTTATATACAATAGAACTTGCCCATGCATTAGGAAACAAAAAATCTTTATTAAAAATTTTTTCCACTATAGAAAATATAGAAACAATAAAAATAACCAAACTTAATACTTTGGAAAATAAATTCCAATTAATTTCAATCTTTGTATTTCTTAAAATGTAATAAAGCACATAATATAAAAACAGACTTCTTAATTCTAACAAGAATGGTAAAATTCCTCTTTGATTGAGACATATATTAGTAATAAAAGTCACTAAAGCAAACAATAAAATGATAATATCAGATGCTGAAAATCTAATTTTGATTTTTTTAAATAATAATAAAAAAACAAAAGTAACAAATATAATTATATCAGGAAGAAATTTGATATAAGATATTGTATAATATGATATATATTCCCTAAATGGAATAAAGCATACCAAAAAAATAATCACTATATTTATAAGATTATTTACATTTTTTTCATTTAAATATTTACTAATTTTCATTGTACATACCTCACATCAAATTTTCCCCACTAATTCATTTTATCATATAATTTTAATAAAAACTACCAGAATATTTAATTTCTATTTCTTTTTTTATATTTTCAAATCTTTTTTCTATTATTTTTAATTCATTTTGTATCGAATTTATATCAATTTTTGAATAGATTAAATTATTTTTTTCCATAGGATCTTTTTCTAAATCAAAGAAAGTCATAAATTTGTATTTTGAAAAATTATCTAATGGAATTGAAAGAACAAAACTTACTTTTTTATTTCTCAAACCTATAAGCAAATTTCTTCGATAATAATCTGGACATCCTCCGCCCATATATTCAATCAAAGCATAATCTCTTCCATCAAATTTTAACAATGATTTAGAATCTATATCACTAGATACTTTAAGACCAACTAAATCCAAAAGAGTTGGAAAAATATCCTTTGACATAAAAAAGTTGTCTAAACACTTATGTTTTAAATCTTTATCATATATAGCCAAAGGAATATGATATGTTTCATTATAAAAATTTGTCACAAACTGTTCCCTTATAGGGTTATAATAATACGAAAATCCATGATCAGCTGTTATTAAAATAATTGTATCATCTAACATTTTTTTATTATCAAGTTTTTCAAAAAATCTTTTCAATGTATTATCAGCATAATTTAATGATAAATCATAAGCTATTGAACCTTTATATTTTCCATTAATACTTGCTAAATATTTTTTAGCTTCATCAAATTCTTGATTTAACAGATTTTCATTTTCCTCATCATATGTAAAAAAAGTTTCAGGGAAATGATTATCTTCAGCATGGATGTATGCAAAATATGGCTTATTATTACTTCGATTTTCATGCCAATCTAAAAAGTGATTAAGCATTTTATATAAACTAGGAACCATTTTAACTCTATCATAAAGTTTTAATCTTCCTAAAAGGTCTTTATCTATCAAAGCATTTAAATAATTTATAAAATATCTAATAACTTTTTTATATTCCTTAGCTTTAAGAAAATTCTTTATTGTTATAAATGAAAGTCGATTGTTTTTTAAATTTAGCCAAAAATTTTTATATAAAACTTTTTTTAAAAACCTCATATACTTTTTTTGCATATTTTTCTTAAAACTTTTATTTACTCTATTCATTTCTTCATAATTTTTAATTTTAGCTAAAATATGTTCATTTTTTAATTCTAATACTTTTTTTGCGTAAGAACTTTTATTTTTTTTAAAATTATTATATTCATTTTTCAAAATATTATAACTATTATCAAAATCAGTCAAATCTAATGTATCATATATTAAATCTAATGATTTTGATTTAATTTGAATATCTTTAAAATATTTAAGCCACGCTTTAAAATTATCATTTAAAATATCCACTACTAAATTTAATTCATCATTACTTAAATCTTTTATTTCACTAAAATATTTAAGCCTATAATCCCACTCTTGAGAAAATAAAAAAGGAAAATTATAAAATCTATTTTTGAATTCATGCATTTGTCCACTAGGATAAATTGCTGGCTGATAAGCATTAGAGAATATTTCATAACCATTATCTTCAAAAGTTTCTAAAAGAGTCTTATGATTTAAATTTCTTTTCATATGTCCTGTTTTATCTAATGTATTATCACCACATAAAAGTGAAACTAAAGCAGCTTCAGTATAAGGGGCTTCAGAATACACTTTTGTAGCATTAATTCCTTTTTTCATTAATGAATGTAAAAATGGCATTGGACAAGCCTTTCCAACATTCGATAAAGTATTTTCATATGTTACAGAATCCAAAACAATCATTATAACGTTTTTTTTCATAATTTTCTCCTTTTAAACTTTAATAAAAAATTGTTTATTGTATTTAAAGTTATTTGATCTTTGCTTATTAAAAGTCCAAATACATAAATTAAAATGCATAAACACATAGTTGATAAAATAACAATATACATGTTATCAAATATGTAATGAGTAAAATAACTAACTAATACAAAACTTAACGAAAGTAAAAGGTATAAAAAATTGTTTTTCTTAAATATTTTTACATCTACATTTACTTTCTTTCTTATGTACCAAAACTCTAAACAAACTAAAAGAACATATAATATTCCGGTACTTAGAGCTGCATTTAATGGATTAAATAAATTTATTTTAAAAAGAACTATATTAACAATAAGATTTAAAAAACCAACTAAAGAGAATATTTGAAGAAGATTTTTTTCTTTATTATTAATATATATTATTAGCAACGTCATAAAAGCTTCAAAACCAATAAATATTCTAGTAATAGAAAACACTTTTAACAAAGCAGCTGATTCTAAATATTTTTGACCAGCATATAAATAAATTATTTCGTCAGAAAGAGCAAAAACGCCAAAACATACAGGTAATATTAAAATCATAAAATAAGAAAAAACAGAACTAAGTTTATCTTCATATTCTTTTTTTCCTTTTTCAGCCAGTATATTTGATAATCTTGGAATCGACACTGACACTACAGCCGTTGGTATAGTTATTATCATTGACATAATCATGTAAGGAATTTGATAAATAGACACAGATACATCACTAACTAATTTTCCTAACATTACCTTATCTAATTGGAAATATAAAATCTCAACCGATCCGATAAGAAAAATCATTAACAATGGTTTCAAATATCTCTTCAAATTTAAATTTTTAAAATTAAATTTTATATGTTTTTTAATATATAAATAACTAATTATGTTGTTAACAAAAACTACACCAGAATATATAATTGAATACAGTATTATATCATTTTCATTTTTTACAAAAAGAAAAATGCATAATAAATATATAATTCTAACTATTAAGGTTTTTTCTGTAATAAATTTGTAATTTTCTAAAGCTTCATTAACAAATTCCATGTAAAAAATATTAGCTAAAAATTGAACTGAAGAAGTTAAATAAATTATCAAAACAATTCCACTAGAAGTAAAAAAAGCATAAAATAAATATATTATGCAAACAATTAAATTAGTAATCAAAGAAATTACAAATAAATTTGTAAACATATCATTTACTTTTGCTTTATCATTTCTTATTTTACTTATCTCTTTAATTCCATAATTATAAACTCCAAAACTGCCAATAACAATAAAAACATTTAGTTCTGATATTACCCTATTGAAAGAACCATATAAATCAACATTTAGCAAATGTGTAACATATGGTCCAATAATTAGTGGAATAATTATATTACAAATTGATAATAAAGCTTTAAACATTGAATTTTTAAATAATGAATTTTTCATATAATACTCCCTTAAACATCATAAGTTTTATCAATAGCTTTTAATTCATTAAATGTATCAATTTCTATTATGTCTTCTTTTTGGCATTCTCTTAAGTATATATTGTAATTTTTCTTACAAATATCAAGAATAACTTGTTCCCAGTATTTTTCTTTTCCTCCTGGAGACTTGAAAACTTCTTCCATATCCTTTTTTATATTTACACCGTCATTTTCATCATAATAAGAAATACCAACCATTTGATAGCAATTTATTCCCCCAACTTTCTCTTTTGTTATTATTCCATTTTTAACTTCAATACACCAATCATCACTTCTATCAACATAATATCCTAAAAAATTACTGTGATATTCATATTTTCTTATTAATTTTGGATTATAAAGATATAAGTCAGATTCTAAAACATATGCATTTTTTATTAAATTTCTAACTAAATACGCAGATGAAATGTTATTTGCTTCATTATACATATTATTTTCAACAAATTTTATTTGAGGATATTTTTTCTTTAAAATTTCAAATTGTTCTGATAAGTATCCTGTAACAATATAAATTTCCTCTATTTCCGCTTTAACTACAGCATCTAATAAAGTTTCAATTATTCTTTTTCCATTAACTAAAACCAATGGTTTAGGGGTATTTAATGTAATTGGAACAAGTCTAGAACCAAATCCAGCAGCCAAAAAGATAGCTCTTTTAACTCTATATGGTTCTAAAACTTTTAAACCATTCTGAGTAATAGCATTCTCTTTATCAATTAATTTATTTTCTAATAGTTCTGAAATAACTTTATTAATTGTACCAAGTGACAACTTAGTTTCTTTAGCTATATCCCTCTGAGATAATTTTTTTTCATTTTCTTCAATTGTTGTTAATACTTCAAATTGATTAATTGTTAATTGCATTTTTACTACTCCTATTCTCTTTTCTATTTATTAAGTATACCACACTTTTAGCAATTATGTTAAAGAAAAGTATAATTATTGATATAATTGCAGCTTCTCCTAATAACATATTACCTTCATATGTATTAATTAAAAGGGAAAGCGGCATAGTTCTCGTATTAAATAAAAATGCTACAGCAGATATTGTTATCATTGAGTTAACAAAGAAATAACAAATCATTTCACGAATAGTTTTCTTTGTACAAGGTATTATTACATCTTTAATTATTTTAAAAGAACTAATATTATATGTTTTTGCTACAACTTCATAATTTGAATCTACTTTTTTTAATGCATTATAAGCCATTAAATATGGGCTTGCCATAAAATGGATAATATTAACAATTATTAAAATAATAAATGTATTATAAATGAATGTTCCACTAAAACTTATGGTATATGATAAACCTAAGACAATGCCAGGAATAGCCAAAGATGAAATAGCTAATAGATGAATAATTTTAGATATTTTATTATTAATTCTTGCAGTGGAATAAGCTGTAAAATAAGTTATTATTGTACCAATTATAGCTGTAAATATTGATATTAATAATGAATTTATTATAAATTTTAATATATTATTATTAAGTACATATTCAAAATGTTTTAAAGAAAAAACTGGATTAAGTCTAGGATTGTCAATAAAGGCAAAATAAATAAATGAACCTATTATTAAAAATATTATTCCAATAATCAAATAAACAAAAATTGTTAAAATAATATCTCTTTTTTTATTATTCTCAAAATTAAATTCTTTATTATAATTTCCATTAGAAAAATCTTTAGAAAGATAATCAAACATAAAAGATATAAAAGCAGGTATAAGTAAAAATAAACCAATTATAGTTCCACTTGAAAAATTCAAAAGTCCTATTACTTCTTTATAAAGATAAACAGGCAAAGTTAAAAATTTGCCACCTACTGCTAAAGGTACACCATAATCTGTAAAAATCATCGTGAAAACTGCAAATACTGCAGATATTAAAGGTTTTTTCATATAACACAAAGTAACTTTTTTAAATGTTTGCCATTTATTTAAACCTAGCACTTTTGCTGTATTATAAAGATTATTATCAACATAATTAAAACCATCACAAAACATTAAAAATGCTACTGGAAAAGAATAAAGGACAGAACCAATTATTATTCCTGTTGGACCTATAATATTAAAATCAAACATTTTAGAAATTATACCATTATTTCCAAATAAATTAATCAAACCAAGACCATGTGAAATCGATGGAATTAACATTGGTACAGTAATTAACATTTGAAGAACAGCTCTATGTTTAATCGGAGTTCTATTAATTGTAAACGCTAAAATATATGCAAGTATTATTGATATAAGCGTTGATATACTTGTAACAATTAATGAATTATTTAAAGCTTCTTTAAAAGCCAAAGAATTAGTTATTTCATTGAAATCAGCCCAATCAACTTGCACTAACATTTGAACCAATGGATAAAAAACAAAAAATAATAGAAAAATAAACACAAATACATTAACTTTACTAATCTTTTTCATTATAAATCAATTCCTGTACATTTTTCAATTGAACTTACTTTTTCAATTAAATGATTGGTAACAAATTTTTTTACATATTCATTGGCTGGTTTATTAAATATTGTATTTGGTGTATCAATTTGTTCTATATTTCCATCTTTCATTACCATAACTCTATCAGACAAAGAAAAAGCTTCTTCTTGATCGTGTGTTATATAAATCATAGTTGTTTTAAATTTACTCTGTATATTTTTAAGTTCTTTTCTTAATGTTAATCTATTATCAGCATCTAAAGCAGACATAGGTTCATCAAATAAAATTATATCAGGTTTTAACACAAGTGTTCTTGCAATTGCCACTCTTTGTTGTTGCCCACCAGATAACTCATGCGGATACTTATTTTTATGTTCCTCCATTTTTACTAATTCTAACATTTCTAAGCTTAATTTTCTTGCTTCATCTTTATTTTTTATTTTAATATTTAAAGCATACATAACATTTTGCAAAACCGTCATATTTGGAAAAAGGCAATAGTTTTGAAAAACTATTCCCATTCCTCTTTTTGATGGATCAGCCTTTGTTATGTCTTCTTTACCTTTAAAAATACTTCCGCTGTTTGTTTTTTCAATTCCAATAAGTATTTTTAAAAGAGTAGTTTTCCCGCATCCAGACGGACCAAGTATTGATAAAAATTCTCCAGATTTTACTTCAAAACTAATTTTATTTAAAACAGTTTTCCCATCATATATTTTTGTTAAATTTTCAATTTTTAAATTATCCATTAACTTTTCCCCACAATTTTGTTAATTCTTCTTTAACTTTAATATTATCATAATTTTTCATATTAGCGACTTTTTTAATAGTTGGATAATTTTTAAAGTTTGAAATTTCATCTTTTATTATGCCTTCTGGAAAAAAGTTTTCAGAATTAAATTTAATGCCTTTTTCTATTAAGTATTTATATACTTTTTTTACACTTTCATTTTGTTCTTTACCCTTTATAATTGCAAATGATGTAGTATTATAAGGCATACCAGTTTTTAATTCAACAATTGAAAAATCATAACCATCATTTATTGCAGTTACACCTTGACTTACCATTCCCATTGCAATAGCAATTTCACCTTGTTTAAGTAAATTTGAGGGTCCAGAACCTGATGCTGTAAATTCCCTAATATTCTTTTTCAATTTTGTGAAATATTCAACAGCTTTGTCTTCTCCCATTTCATTTACAGCATTTAAGAAAAATGCATAACCAGTACCAGAAGTTTTTGGATCTGGCATAGCAATTAAACCTTTATATTTTTTATCTAATAAATCTTCATATGTCTTCGGAACATCTAATTTATGTTCTTTTAAATATTTATTGTCGACTATCAATCCAATACTATATTTAGTCCATAGTAAATATTTATCAGAGTTATTAGTTCCATCTGTATACACACTTGTATCATATGATGATATATCTGCAAAATTATCCTTTAAATTTTCTGCATGTGATGTTTCTAAATCTAGAACAATATCAGCTTCAATTTTTGAGCCTTCCGTTTTAATTTTAGCTGCCAAATTACCAGTTGAAATATTTTGAATCACAACATCTACATCTTTTAAATCTTCTTTAAATTTTTGATTTAACGCTTGTGTTACATTTTCCTCTGTACAACTATAAATAATAACCTTATCTTTTTTACTACCACATCCTGTTAAAAGAAATAACCCCATAATTAGAACAATAATTTTTTTCATATTTTCCTCCTTTAGTGTTCATATTTTGATTTTATCATTTTTTTTTGAACACGTCAACATATTTTATTTTTAAAAGAATGAATTATTGTTATAAAAAAAGAAAAAAAATGAACAAATTCATTTTTTCTTTTTGTGCTCAAATAATATATCTGTTCTAAGTATTACAAATAATAATAGAATCATTAGTACTACATATATCGCTATTGCTAATTGATTATCTCCGAGTACATAAAGTATTGATACGGCTGCAAATGTAATATCAATCGCATAAATAATTAATATACTGGCCACTGTACTATATTTCATTTTTAATAATTGGTGATGAAAATGTTCTTTGTCAGCTTCAGCAATACTTTGTCCTTTTAATAATCTTCTTAAAATAGCAAATAACGTATCAAATATCGGTATAGCGAGTACTACTATTGGAACTACTAATGATGTAAATGTTGTAACTTTATAACCTAATAGGGCTATAACAGAAATCATAAAACCTAGAAATAAACTACCTGTATCTCCCATAAATATTTTTGCTGGTGGAAAATTATGAAATAAAAATCCTAATGTTGCACCAAGCATGATTAATGATAATATAATATCTATTCCACCTATTTTATTAGTTATTAATGCTATTATGGCTATCGTTAAAAAATAAATAGCACTTATTCCACTTGATAAACCATCTAAACCATCAATTAAGTTTATTGCATTTGTAATTGCCACTATAAAAAATATCGCTAAAATATCATTTATAATCATTGGAAAATGAAATGATAATCCAAATACTGTTAATTCAGAGAATCCTAATTTGCCATATATTACAACAATTGCTGCTGCAACAATTTGAACTAAAAATTTATATTTAGCTGGAACTGAATTAATATCATCAAAAATTCCGACGATTATAAGAAGGAAGCTTCCTATTAAAATTGATATCATTTGCGTGCTTATTTGACCATATAAAATATAACCGAATAAAAAGGCAATATAGATTGCTAATCCCCCAAGTCTTGGCATTGGAACCTTATGAACTTTTCTGGCATTTGGAACATCCATTGCTCCAATGTGTTTAGCAACTTTTTTTACTATAGGAACTAATAATACACTAACTAAAAAAGTTACAAAAACTATTAAAAAAACATTATGATTATTTACTACTAAATTCATATAACTTTACTCCTCGTACAATTATTATAACCTAATTTTGATAAAAATAAAAGAAATATATGTGTGATAATAGCAAAAGATAAATAATTATTGTAAATCCATAAAGTTCATTTAATAATATTAGCCATAATTATTGACAAATGTTTTCATTTAGTGTAGTATTAAATTACCGGAGAGAAATCTTGTCAGGTCGATAGTTAGATTTTGATTATTTATAATTAAGCGTGCTTTTATGTACGCCATGCTAACTGGGATTAAGCTACTTTAAGTAGCTTTTTTTCATGGAAGAATAATTTTATAATTGATAAAATTATCTAAAGCATAGTTAATATTTTCATTATTAGTTAGGGCATTTAATGCACCTCTTCGAATAGTTCCTGATATTAGGTCTGCTGCTTGAACTAAATAACTTTTACCAGAATCTTGATAAGAAATTTTAATATCTAAATCATTAAATACTATCGGATTATATATACATGCATAATTAAAATTACTTATACCATATTTTAGTTCTTCAACTAATCCGTCATGTAAATTATAATAACCATTACTTTTTGTAGTTTGTTCATCAATATTTACCACTACTTTTAAGGGTTTATTTTCAGAAATATTATGATTACTTATTTGATTGTTTATTATTTCTTTTATCATTCTTCTTAATGAGTAATCTATAAATCTTCCTTTAGCGGCTTTATTTTCAATAATATGATCATAAACATTTTGATTGTTTATAATTAGTCCCACAACAAAATATTTTTTTATGTAGTTCATAATTCTTCTTTTATCACTATTTTTTATATTAGTGTTTTTTATTTCCGGACATTTTTTATTACAAGTACTTTTATTTTTACAATATTTACATTTTATATCATTTATAATGCTTCGGTATTTTGTTATAAATTTATCTTTTTCTTTCTTAGACAAAAATACAATACCTCCGTAAACACTTATTAGCTCTTTTTTAGTTAATTTTCCTGAATCATCTAAATTTATATATATTTCTTGCATAGTACCTCCGCTAATTCTAAAATCTATTATAACACGGCATTCTTAAAATATATATATTGTTTACACTTATTGTACAAAAAAAATTAACACTTATAACAAGTGTTAATCAAATAACAATTTAACTGAAGCAGTAATGTTTTCATCTGGATTTTGACTATCAAATCTAATTTTTCTTTCATTGTTTTATCCATTTTTAGCATACCATATTTTTCAACTTGTTCAAAGTATTTTTAGTTAATTTCTTCAATTACATTTTTTTCGTCGACATTTTTCTTTATTTCTTTTTCAATTGGTTTTTGGTTCTTTTTCTTTCCAGATTTCTTTTTTGCTAATGCAATCATGATAATAATCATTAGAATAAATACTCCACTAAAACCAATAATTATATATGAATATAGTCCTATTTTTTTACTTAAATCTATTATATATTCATCATTATATTTTATTAAAGATTGCATTTTTTTATCATACATGTAGAATCCTTTATCACCAGTTTCTACATTGATGCCATAAATAATTACATAATCAGAATCTTTAGTATAATAGTATCCATCTACTTTTACACCATTAATTGTTATTGTATCTTTTTTGTAACCTTTAATTTCTTCGGTTGATGTTAATGGATAAATAGTTATTTTATTAACACCAATTTCATTATATTCTTGGTATTCATTTTTATCTTTATTATATATATATAATGAAATATTTCCTTCTTCATCTTTTAATCCCACCAATACTAAATTAGTATTATCATTTTTATAAGCAGGTATTTCAAAACCATTTATATTTATTGTGGTTTCTGTATAAAGACTTGCAGCTGGTAGATTTTCTTTAATTTTTACTACAGTATAATTTTTACCATTTACTGTTACATTTATAGGATTTTCATCTTTTACTTCAACATTAATTACATATGTTTTTTCTGCTCCACTTTGAGCTCTAACAACAACGGAAAATTTATTAGCACCAGGATTAACTGCTTGTGTTCCAATTCCATTTACTGATGCTCTTTTATCTTGCACAGTTGCTTTAATATTTACTTCTTTAGTATTTTCTGGTACCACTACAGAATATTCTAATATATCTGTTTTAAATTCTGGAGTTAAAGTAAATCCTTCAACTTCTAGGGCACTTAAATTATTATTTTTGGAATAACTTGCTTCTAATTCAGCCTGGGTTATTATTCTTATTTGTTTGGTATTTGCGGATAGGCTTAAAGCACTTAAGTCACTTGATACATATGCTCTATATCCATCAACAGATAACTTTGTTGTTCCACTTTTTAATGTTTTAAATGTAAACGTGTAAGTTTTTTTCAAAACTCCAGGATCTTCAGCATAATCAATCATAAAAGTTCCACCATCTCTAGCTGTACTATTTGTTAATTGTAGATAACTTTTATCATAATTTAATGACATTTGCCAACTTCCCATTTTAGTTCCGCTGGAAATTGTAACTGTTACTGTAACTTTATTTCCTACGACCACAGTTGATGAAGATGCAATATTTATACTTCCACTTGCAGCATTAACTATACATGGAAATAATAAACCAATTAACATTGCCATAAAAAATTTTTTTATTCTTTTCACTTAAATCTCTCCTTTATTGAATTATTTGGTATGATCCAGAAATATTTTTTACTATTTGTAAAACATCTAAGGCATTTATTTCATTATCACCTGATGTATCTGCAGCTTCTTTATAAGCTCCTTCTAAAGTATATGAACCAGAAATATATTTTACAACTTGTAGTAAATCTAGGGCATTTATTTCGCCATCACCTGATGTATCACCTTTTATAATTACTTCAAGTACTTCGGTAGAACTTTGATTATTTATTGATACTTTATATCCAGTTTTCATAACTCCACTTGTTACATAATTTCCATCTTTATCAGATATATTTACTGTAGCATTACCTGCAACTGATTCTAAATCACTTTTTACATCCTTTATTTCTGTACCAACCGCTATATTTGAGATATATTTTGATGTATATCTATAACCACTTGATGTAACAATCGTACTTATTGGTATTGTACTTGGTTTAGAATCATTATCTTCGGGATTATCTACTGCACCACTACCACTATTAGTAATTGTGGCGTTCATATTATTAAATACGGGAACCTTAAATATTAAATTTAAGTCTAACAAATTATTTTTTTCATAGGCACTAAATGCTGTACTTGATTCGCTCATTGCACCAGAAACATTTGTCATATATTGGTGTGATGCAATATTTTCAAGTTTATTAACATCAAATTTTTGAAAATATCCAGTGTATTGTCCTTTTTGAATATAACCTTTTGAAAATTGTTCTATCCCTCCATTAATGGCAACATCTACACCTTTCCAACCAGACTTATAAGCATAATTCAATCCACAATAAGTTGTTCCTTTTTTGGCTACACATGCATCTGTTACACCAAAATTAAAGAAGTTAAAATAACCATAATAAAGATTTTCTAATTCGCCGTATATTCCTTTATATAAATTTTCAAGACTTGTGCCTACACCTAGTTCAACTCGCATTTTAGATGCTATTGATATTGGACTTGCTTTATCAATACTTCCTGCAATAATTAAGTCTTTCAAACTATTTCCTATACTTGTATGATATTCATTAAATGCTGTACCGGTAAGAATTGTTTCAACAGCTTTTGGGTAATTATCTTTTAAATTTCCATCATATGATTGATCTAAAAATTGAAAAACATATTTTTCAGTAAATGCATTTCTTGGATCCATATAATAAGCTATAGCAATCTTGGAAGGTGCTACATAACCTCCAGGTGATGTTTTGTTACATGTATCATCAAAAAATTCATCATCATATATTGTTTTAGAAATAAAGTTCTTTCCACATTCACTTTCTTTTTCTACTACACTATCCCAATTTAATTCTATTTTAACAGGTTGAAATGTCCATGATGGATTTTTTTCTTTCAAACTACATATTCCTCCCCAGTAACTCGAAGGAAATCCAGCTTCACTTAGAGTTTTTTCACATTCTGTTGTGGGTTTTTCTGTATCAGTACTATAGGATATTACAAGTTCAACATCATCACTACATACATAGCCATCAACATTAGTATAATATGTCATATGATACCAACCACCATTACATCTTTTATGATTGTTAATATCATCATACATTTTATCATCTTTTAAAACATAATAATCATTTCTGTAAAGCAAACCAATTCTTGTTCCATCAGTTCCTCCAGGGTCTTTTCTTAGATTTGTTTGATTATTTAAGATCTTTATTCTGTGTGTATAAGAACTTGCATTTACATTACTTATGTAAAAAAAGGACACTATAAAAATAATTAATGTTATTATTTTTTTCATATTTTGACCTCCTTCTACACTATTACTTTTATTATAACAAATTTTGTAAAATCACTCAAATTATTTACAGTATTTAAAGTAAATATATGTAAAATCACTATTATTTTTTACTTTTTTATATTATAATATATTTAATTTGAGTGGGTGATTATTTTGGAAAAGAATTTTGATAAAATTGATATAATTTTAATTGTTTTAATTTCATTATGTTTATTAATTATTATAGTTGGTGTAATGTGGATTATATTAAGTAAACTAGAAAAACTTGAAATTGAAAAAAATGGCTCTTCAAAACTGTCCTCAAATACTAAGTTTGATAAGATTATTGAAGCCCCAAAAGAAACTAAAAAAGTTTCAAAGAAAAATAATACTGCTAAAAAAACCACGAATAAAAATAGTACTGCAAAAAATAAAAATAATAATAAAAATACTAGTACAAAAAAGAAAACAAATAATCAAACTAAAAGAAAAAATGGCTATGTTAGCCCTAATAAAAGAAAGAAGAATATTAAAAAGAAATAAGGATTTATTGAAACTTAATCAATAAATCCTTTTATTATAGCATCACTTTTACTATTATCATTTTTATTTTCTGTACTTTTAGATGCATTATTGTTTGAATTATTATTTGTTGTTTTACTATTTACAACGTATATAGTTAAATTTGAAACTGTTGATAGTAATACATCTTTATGAACGCTTTGATCTCCGATTAGTCCAACAGATACTTGATTATTATAATGTTCATTTCCACTATCAACATATTTTATATCTAAAGTGATATTGTTATTTTTACAAAATTCTTGGGCTTCACTTATTGTTTTTCCTATAAAGCTTGGAAGTAAAGCTCCGGATTGCCCACTTCTTTTACCTTTTCCTGGACGATATATTTCGTAAGTTTCATTAACTGAAAAACTAAATGTTTTTATAGGTTCTTCTTTTTCTTTTCCTAATACTATATTAAACGCTTTCTTTATATCTTCTAGACTACTTTCATAATAACCTTGAGCTGATGTATTTCTTCCTTGAGATGGAACATATACATTTAAACTATATGTTTCTAATGTTGCTTTTTGAATATTTAATGAGTCTTTACCAGATAGTTTATTTCCTAAAACATTTTTAGCAACATTATATCCTGAAAGAATTGTATCAGTTTCCATATTTGTGGCAATATTTTTACTTACGGCATTTAATATATCTTGAAATTCTTTAATACTATTAAAATGTAATACTTTATTTGCTAGAGCTTCTACGACTTGTTGTTGATGTTTTACTCTATCTAAATCACTACCAATATACATATGTCTACATCTTGCATATGCTAAAGCTTGTTCACCATTTAATACTTGACGTCCTGGGTCCATACAAACTAATTTATCTCCCCACGCTCTATCACTGTTTTGTTCACAAACTTTACCATTATATTTATTGGCCATATATGTTGGTGCTTCAACATCAACTTCAATTCCATCTACAGCATCAACTAAATCTACAACACCTTTAAAATTTATTTTGACATAATAGTCAATATTTATATTTAAAAAGTTATTTATAGTACTTATTACGCAACCAGTTCCATATGCTGCAGATGAATTAATCTTAGCATATCTATTATTATTACATGCAATTGGTACATATGTGTCTCTTGGAATTGATAAAAGAACTGAACTTAGAGTTTTAGGATTAAATGACATAAGCATTAAGGTATCTCCATTAAAGGCAGCATTAGCATTAAGCCCATCGCCTTCGGAATCTACTCCTAGAAATAAAAATGTTAATGGTTCATTAAAATCTTTATCACTAACTAAGTTTAAATCCTCATTTTTCTTTTTTTCACTGTATTCGTAAACTACTTTTGTATCATTAAGAATATTTTCAAATCCTTCTTCATTTCTAAACAAAGTCTCAAAGTTCCCCGGCACAAATACTGCATCAATCTCTTTATTATATAAATCTAATAACAATTTAATATAATCTTCATATTCTACAATTTCATTTTTTAATTTCTTATTTTTATATAATTTTGTTGATAATTCGTTATTATCTTTATCTCTTTTACTACTTATTAACCCTATTTTACTGTTATTATTAAATTCACTTTCTTTTAAAGTTAATAGATATGTATTATATGTTATCTTATCACTTTCTTGCATGTTATTTAAATTATTATAAACATAATTTATGTAGTATGACCCCACAAAAAAGATAAGTATAAATAATAAAGAAAATATTGTGCTTATTATTACTCCCTTGTATTTTCTACGAAGTAAATTTAGTAAATTTATAAATGAATAAAGTAAAAAATATATAATAAAAAATATTATTACTATAGTTCTTATCATTGTTTCTATGCCTGTTAGGCTTAATAGACTTTTAATAAATAATACTAGTCCCACTACATAGAAAATCATAACTAAATAATATAAAAATCTTAATGCTTTATTTGATTTTTTTAACTTTCTAACCATTTTATTCATTTACTGCACCTGCTTTATACTCAACAACATATAATTTTTTATCTTTTTTTATCATTGTTATCGTGGCATTTTTGTCATATCCTAGATCTTTATCATATGTCCAATTTAGTGTTACTACATAACTTGGTATTTCTTCTTCATTTATTTTAAATGTACTTTCTTCTTCATTTGTAATTTCTACATTATTTACTATGGACAATTTTTCTGTTCTTTTCCCATATGTGTTATCTTCCATAAGTTTATAAATTGTATCTTCGACATTAGTCTTAAAGTTTTCTAAATTATCTGGATAAACGTATTCTAAACACGCTACATCATATTTATTTATTTTGTTATCCATAGTAAACAAATCTATAACAAATAGTTTTGCTAATACTTTTGCATATTCTTTATAGTCTATTTCTCTTTCTTTTAATATATTTTTTAACTCTTGGTAATTGTCTTTCATAAGTTTAGTATCTCTTTCATCTAATGTATATGAAAAATCAACGATTGAGTCTATAACTTTAACATTATTTTTAACTTCATCTTTAGCAAAAAACAATTTAAATAATATTAATCCCACTATTACAATGATTACTAAAATTAATAATAGTAAAGGATATTTATATTTCTTCTTCATATTACTCTCCATTCATTTTTTTGTTGTTTAATAAGTTATACACTATAATATCATTAGATATTTCAAGCCTTTTTTCACCTATTTCACTTAGATTTTTTATATAATCTTCAGTAAAATTATCTTCTTTTAATACTTTATATTCACCCGTTGAATTATTATAGTAAACTTTATTTGTTAGGATATTTCCATTTGGATAAACTACAAGATTATCATCTTTAACTGTAAATATATCTTCTCCAATGTTGTATTTATTGTATATGCCGTACATATTAAGTATTGTGGCTGCAACATTATACATACCCATAGTATAAGTAACTTTTCCTGTAAATATACTTTGTAAGTCTTGATCTTTTGTCCAAATTATTAATGGTGTTTTCTTATTTAATTCATGATCATAATAATCATATTCTACATAATTGGGATTTGCATCATCATATACTTCTCCAGTTTCAGGATTTAAGTTATATAAATAATTTATTTCACTACGAGATAATTTGGCCTCATGGTCTCCATAGAATACAAAAACTGTATTATTAAAATAATCAGATGATTTAATGTAACTAATAAATTCTCCGAGTGCTTTATCAGCATAATTGGCACTTTTTATGTATTCACCTACTGCTGTAGAAGATAAATAGTCTCTTGTTGCTTCGGTAGTATTTCCTGTTGCATTAGTTACTTGATAATGACTTGATAAGTCTATATCACTATGTTTACTTGCTAATTTAAATGGTGAATGATTTGATAATGTAATTATCGTTCCCATGTAGTTTTGGTTTTCTTTTTCAATATTTTCTAATATTGGCATTGCTTGTTTAAAGAATAGTTCATCATTAATTCCTAGATTAATAATATCATCTTCAGTAAAATCAAATGATTCTCTAAAATACATTTTTTCATAGCCTAAAGATGGATGGGCTTTATTTCGATTCCACATACTAGCTAGATTTCCATGCATACTAAAGGTAAAATAGTTTTCTTCTTTTAAATATTTAGGAATTGTAAAATAATTACGATCATAATAACTTACAAATACAGTTCCACTTGATGCAGGCATTAATCCTGTTAATAAGGTAAACTCAGTATCACTACTTGTTCCTGTTGATACCTGTGGATAAAAGTTTGTAAAATGCATTCCTTCTTTAGCTAACTTATTTAAGTTTGGAGTTACTTCTCTACCATTAAATGAAAGGTCCATTAAGAAACTTTGCATACTTTCCATATGCACAAAAACAATGTTTTTACCTTTTAATATTCCTGTATATTCATTTTTAGCAGTTGCTTTTTTGCTATCAAAGTATTCATTAAAACTCTCTAAGGCTTTTTCTTGACCAAATAAACTACTTAGTTGAGGTCTTAAAAATTGGGCAAAGTCATTAAATTGATACATGATAATACCAAATCTTTCAACAATATATATTCTATTCCATTGTTTTGTAAGTCTGCTGTAATCAGAGTTTTTGGCAACACCGAAAGTGTAACCTAAAAAGATTACGCCAAGTAAAACTGTAGATACAACCATCTTTTTACTTTTTTCAATTTTATCAATAAATGTATAATAAGATGATGATAATAGTTTTTTATGAATTAAATAAAATATTATGGGGATTAAAATATAAATTCCATCAGCAATTCTTAGTCTGTCAAAAATTGAACCTGTTACAGTTTCCGTTTGTCTAACTGTTGCAAGTTCTCCGATTGATGCAAATGATGTAAAAAATCTATAATATATTGATGATATTAAGCATATTAAATTAAATATGATTAACCACGTAAAATAATATTTGAATTGATTTTTGGGCTTTACCAAATAACCTAAACCACCGATGACAAGGATAAATCCTAAATCTGTTAGTAGTGGCTTAAGTTTTAAAGCAGAACCAATTGTAAATGCACGGACACATATTGTAGCAATTAGTGATAATACTACATATGATATGAATAAACGATTGGTAATTATATATTCAACAATTGATTTGACAGTTTTTTTGTAACCATAATTATCTTTTAGTTTCATACTTATCCCTTCTTACTTAGATAAGTATAACAAAAATTAGTTTTTTTATCAATTAGTGTTGCAAAAGTTTCACATATTTGATACAATTTATTTACGCAGGTGTAGTACAGAGGTTAGTATGCGACCTTGCCAAGGTTGAGACGGCAGTTCGATTCTGCTCACTTGCTCCATAAGATAAAATCGTCGCACCAATGTGACGTTGATGATTAAATCAATCTGAAGAGATTGATTTTTTTGTCGTTTAAGAAAGGTGTTGATGTTGATATTTACAAACTATTCTAAAAATAACTCTGATGATTTAAGCGAGTTAAAAGGAAAAAGAGAAAATCTTTGGAGACGATACCATAGAGCAAAGACTGAAGACAAGCAAACTCAAATACTTGCTGAAATAAATGATATTCAACCAAAAATTAAAGAACTCTATAAGTATGATAAGTATTGTAAAGAAATAACTAAAAGAGCCGAAGGCATACAAAATAACCTTAATAATTTTGATAAGGATATCCAAAAAGAAAAAGACAATTCTAGGAGTTTATAACCTAGTTTTGTCTTTATATTATCGTTTTATTGCCCCTCCATGACATTTTAGAACATAAACTTTCTTATCAGCTTTATAAATGGTTTCTTCACCTTCAAAATATTCTAAATCTCCAACTACTTTAAAACTATATTTATATTCACCATTTACATATTCTTTTGGACCTCTTACGGGAATTGTTTCATCACTTCCAACTTGCATAAGAGCAGGCCTTAAAGCTTTATCAACTGCCTCTTCACTTAAAGTTTGATCTAATGTTACTCCATAATAATTCATTCCCCAAATTGGTGTATCATTTTCTTCGTAAACTACTTCTTCACCCATAAAATTTGTTCCACCAAAATAAGTATCATGATAAATCATATTGTTAGAACTATACTCATAGTCATGTGGTCCATTTCTAGATGATTCTTGTTTTTCTACATTTTCATTTGCATAAGTTTGTTTTTTTGCTTCAATCAAAAAATATCTTAAACTATCCATATTATTTCTTTCCTTCCTAAACATTTTGATTTTCTTTTTTAGCTTTTACCAATTCATCATGATAAAAGTAATTAATATAATTTATGTAGTTTTTATTACAATAACTATTGATTTCATTTGCTAGATTAAGCCAATAATCTTGATTGTTTTTTAAATAAATATCGATATAATTGTCATAATAATTAGGATATTTTCCCTTTATATAATTTAATATATAAGTTTTATAACTGCCTCTTAAATTAAGATTTTCAAACCAATATTCATCTATATAATCTTTAGACTCTTCTATTATTTTTTCCCATTCAGTAATATAAGGAAAAATTGGTGACATAAATAAAACTGTATGAATACCATTATTATGTAATTCTTTTAAAGTATTTAATCGTTCTTTTATAGTACTAGCATTATCCATATCTTTTCTAAAATCTTCATTAAGAGTATTAATTGACATACTAACAGATAAATTTTTTACTTGTTTTAATAAGTCTATATCTCTTAATATTAATTTTGATTTAGTAGAAATGGATAAATAACAATCTGAATTAACTAATTGCTCTAAAATAGTCCTAGTTATTTTATATTCTTCCTCAAGATGGTTATAACAATCAGTGACCGAAGATAAAAATACATTTTTTTTACTTATCTTTTTTAAATTGATTTTTTTATCGCATTTCTTAACATCTACAAATGTTCCCCAATCTTCAGTATGACCTGTAAAACGTTTCATGAATGAAGCATAACAATACTTACATCCATGTGAACATCCGACATAGGGATTTATAACATAATCACTTGCTGGAAGATTTGATTTAGTTAAATAATCATTTACATTAATTTCTTTTATTATCATATCAACGCCTCCTAATTATTAGATGAAGTTTTGTATAGCAATAAAATTATTAGTACAAGAACTAAAATAGGAATTATTATATAATTAACCCAAATATTGAATATCGTTGGTATAATTGAGCAAATAAGGCCTATAAGTCCACCTATAATTGCACATAAAATAAATCCTGCAATTCTTGTTCCCAAATTTTTACCTTTTTTATTATCTTCTTTATTAAATGCATTATAAAAGAATAGAACTATAATTCCTAATAACCACCATAAAATTCCACCACTTATAAACTTACCAATGGTATGGTCATTTTTATTATTATTTAAAATTTTATTAATATAATCACTATCAGATTCATTTATTTCTTTTACAATACTTATCATACTTATAGAGTTCTTTAATTTTTGGTTGAATATCATTTTTTTATCTAAAGGCAATGTAACAATTTTATTTGATTCCTTATTTAAAAATTCAATTTTTTTCATTTTTTATTCTCCTCATTACTATTTTAAAGTTACAAAAAACAGTATCCATCTTAAAAAGTAAAGATACTATTATTATCTATATTTATTATAACATTTTATACACTTTTTATCAATAATCTAGACTACTATAAATCCCACAAATGTAACATACTGGCCCATAAATTGTGAAATATTTTGAACAATTTAGCAAGAGCATAAGTAATTGATATCAACACACTAAACAAAACCTTATTGCATAAGACTTCTATGTGATATCAAACTTATTTTGCACATGCAAAATTGTCCCACGATTATGGGCTAATACTTCTTGAATTTACTTATTTTATAAGCAAAAGTTGTGAGACAAAGTGTGGGACGAAATTTACATTACTAAAGATTGTTTAAAAATGTTCAGCCCACTAGGTTTTTTATCAATTTTATCAAAAAAAGGACGACTATTATTTATAAGTCGTTCTTTATTATTTATTGTTATTGTTGTTTTCAATGGTTCTAACTAATTTTTTTACTTTATCATTTTCAATTGAAGTAGTTGTGGTTTTAACATCAGGATCTTCATTCCAATCATATACTCCATCAAGTTCGTGACTTTCTTTAAATGTTGATTCAGATAAATCAAATTCTAATGCTTTTTTATACTCCCCAAATACCATACTCATTAATGTTTCATACCCTTGTATTAAAAGTTCGTAATTTGCACGGGGTAAATAAGGATTTTTATAAGAACTAACTTTCAATTCTTTATCAAAGTGATAAAGTGTAGCAATTCTGCTTGAAAAAACACTATATACTTCTAATAATTTTTCTCTTATTGAACTTGTACCTGTTCCTTTTGAAAAGTCCATATCAGTTCCAATGATTTTTGGTAAATCCATTTCAAATAAATATTTATTAATATCATCACATTGCTTTGGATACTTATGATAATCAGATTCAATATCTATATAACTTCTCCAAATATGATTTATTATTTCAGCAGCAATATATTTACCAGCTAGTATTTCTTTTTCTTCTAATTCTATTCCTGATTGTGGAATATTTCTTTTTGGTTTATCTTTTAAGTATTCTCCAATAATATTTCTAATTTTCCAAGCTGTACCTTTATAATCATCATACTTACTGCATCCATTATCCATAAAATATGTGTTAATAACACTTTTATCATAATCACTCAATTTATTATTAGCACTAATAATATAATCTCTATCATCTTCACTATATGACATATTCATATGTGGTCTTTTTTCAGTTATTTGACCTGTTCTATAATTTTTACTAGACCAATCTGCATCTATTTTTCTTTCAAAAAATCTTTTAAATAATTCTTCACCATCGTATAAAACATCATCAACTTCCATTTTTGTTTCAAAAAAATGTAAAAAATCTATGAACTCACTAGTTGAATATTTTGGTTCATAACCATTTTTTACTTTATACATAGCATATTCAACTATTAAATCATCTACTGTTAATCTGTGTTCTAAATTTACCATAAAAAACCTCCCTCAATTGCATAATATTATATCATATTTTTTATTAAATAACACACAATGTATTTTATTTTATATTTTTTTATGTTAAAATGAATATGTAATTAAGATTTATCTCTTATTACATTTGTAGTAAAATGTTTCTCAAACGAGATACACAATTGCTCCAGATTGATAGGAAACTCGAACACTTTGATTCGAGAGTAATAAATGCTAAC
>UQVR01000002.1 GCA_900544625.1 uncultured Mycoplasmatota bacterium | reverse complement strand
TATCTTGAGTTTCAAATTATGTGTCAAAATGTGGTTTATCAACCAATTTTGTACACTTAATAGCCACACCACAATACAAAAAATGAGGTAAATCGTTCACTATTGGGCGAACTTTTTACCTCATTCTGCCTGGGTTTCACCGGGGGTTATTCAAAACTGTCCGTCAATCAGTTAATTCTTATTGGGTCAATAGATGTGCCACTACCACTTGCATAAGTTACAGATGACAAAAGATTGAAGGACGGGCGCACAACAATGCTATCAGTCACTTTGCGGTTGGAGACACCGCCTGCGGCAAGCACACAGAACGCATAATTCGTATCGTATGAATAGCGCGAAATAGTCCATTCTGTAAAGCCCAAAAATAACCAATTTTTTGATGTATTACTATTATAAGAATTTAATTTTGTTGCCCATCCTTTTTGGTCTGCTGCAAATCCATAATCACTTACATACATTAATCCTATTTTTGCATCATATGTTATATTTTCTGCTGGAGCTACTATTTCATATTGATATGCTGTCTTAGGTACATCATATAAGTATGTACTTTTTCCGCCCCAAACTTTCCATGTTGTTGTTGCTATTTTGTCTGCTAATGTTCCTAAACTTGTTAAATATGTTCCATTTAGGTATGTATTTAAACTTGAACTTGACCAAGTATTGTCATTTGATGAGTCCCATTTTTGGTCACCAACTGATTTTGCTCTTATTACCTTTGTTTTATCTCCAAATACTCCTATTATTCTAAATAAGTTTGCATCTGGACATGTGGCAGCATCTGAGCCTAAGCATATGTAATTATTTACACTATCGCTTGCTCCAGCATATCTATATGAATTATCACCTGCTCCATTAGCTAAACTGGAATTGTGATAATATAACGAATTATCACCTTGAGTTCCTGTATATTGTGATATAACATAATTAGATAATTTTACTGCAAAAAGAGTTTGTGCGTTTGTTACGTAAATAATCGAATTTCTACCATTACTATCTTTTACATATACTTTTATATAAAATGTAGTATCACTTGTTAAATTTGTAAATGTATAACTTGAACTTGTTGATTTTACATAATTTGAACCATTGTCTTTTGAATAATAATATTCTGTTATTGTTCCATCACCAGCTTTTCCACTTACATTTATGGTTATTGAATTTAATGTTGATGATGTTGTAACATCTGCTATAGTTGGTAATTTATAGGCATCCGTTGTTGCACTCAAACTATATTCATTTGACATTCTTCCATTGGTATCTGCAACTTTTACCTTTATTGTATAAGTTGTTTGTTCAGTTAAATTAGTAAATGTGTATGTTGAAGTTCCTTCAACATATGAAGAATTATTAATTGAATAATAATATTTACTTATTTCATTTGTTCCTTTTGTTCCAGTTGTTGTAACTGTTATTTGATTATATTTTGTTGTTGGGCTTACTTTTGTTACACTTGGTAATATATAGGTTGTTGTTGCTATTGCTTCTAGATATTCTGTTGAATATCTTCCATAACTATCTAATACCTTTACTTTTATTTTATATTCTGTTGTATCTGTTAAGTTATCAAATGTATATGTTGATGATGTACTTTCTATATATGTTTCTCCATTATCTTTAGAATAAAAATACTTTTCTATTTCATTATCCCCTTTTTGGGCATTTACATTTAATGTTATACTATTTAATGTTGATGTATGTGTAACACTATTTATTTTTGCTACATTGTAACTATTCGTAGTTACTTCTGTTTCATACATATTTGTTTTTATCTTATTTTTATCTATTCCATAACTATATATTTTATATGTTGCATTATCTTCTAGGTTTTTAAATGTATATGTTGGTTTATCACTTTCAATTAAGCTTACATCATTAAAAGCTAGTCTTTTTAATGAATTAGTATTTGCATAACTAGTCGCATCACTTGATATTTTTTCTATTCCATAATAATATTTTTCTATCGGTGATGTTCCACTTGCTACTTGCAAAGTTGTTTTAATTGAATTGTATGTTGTTTCTGTTTCAACATTTGTTATTTTTGTAAGTTCATAACTACTCATTTTTTCTTTTGTTATAAAAAGTTTACCAGATAATGTTTTTCCTGTATTTTTTGTTTGGTCTGTATCTAAGTTAACAAGTGTTACTTCAACTTTCCATTCTTGCGTTGTGATGTTTCCTCTTGTTGCTGTTATATCATAATCTGGTACTAATAAAAAACCACCAGTTCTTGTTGTTATATCAAACCCTTTATCTGTATGTACTAATCCTGTAATATTTTCCACTTTATTTCCATTTGGGTCAGTAACATTTAAAAGTATTTCTGCAGTTGCATTATCTGTTGTATAGATGAAATCGTTTGCTTCAATTATAAAGTAAATATTATACCTATCAGATGTACTTTCAATATTTTTAGAATTACTTGCAGTAAGTATTGCTGATGCTTTTGTTGAATCGCTTTTATCTCCTGCTCCTTTTTTAAAGTCACTTTGACCTACACTTATGTTTATGTCATTATCAATTTTAAATGTAAGTAAATCACTGGTTGCTGTTAAAACATTAACATCAGTTTCGCTACCACTATTACCTATTGCTTTAAAATATGCATATGTTGCTCCGATTATTAATGTTAGTAAAGCAATTATTGCAACTACCATTAATGTAATTGTTTGTTTCTTTTCTTTTTTCATATTTACTACCATCCTTTATTCTATAAATTGATTATATCATATAAATTACATTTTGTAATCACATTTGTGTCACTTTTATAATATATGTTTTTTTGTTATTATTGCACTGAGAGGTTTAATATAATGCATAAATTTATTATACCCAATATTGAAGAGGAAAATACTATAACCAAAACTATTAGAATTAGAAGAAGTACCGCTAATAAATTAGAGAATTTAGCAATAAATAATAATATAACTTTTAATAGATTAGTTAATGAGTGTATAAATTATGCTCTTCAAAATATGGAAGAAGATACTAAAGAAAAGGTTTCAGTTCAAAATAGTTAGTATCTTTTTTTAAATCTATGTATTAATTATTTTTATACATTAAAAATAATTCTTTTGCTATTTCTTGATGTGCTTTATAATTCATGTAATATGAAGATTTCTCCAAATAATATTCATCATGTAAAGAAAAAGCTAATACATCTAAGAACAATGCATTATATTTACCACATAAAATTTTTAGTTTTGAATTAACTTCAATAGCATCTTTTTTATTAAATTTATTAGCAGGATATACCCCTAGAACTACGATAGAATTATTATAAAATTCTCTAGTATTTTTTAAAAATATATTCATTTCATTTATATAACTATCTATTGTTTCTGTGGTTATTTCTTCTGATAAAGATTTACTTGCAAATTCATCCATTCCAATAGCTATAGTTATATAATTTGATTTTGCTATTATTTGTTTTATCGGAGCTCTAGAATTTTTACCTATTGAATTATCATTTAAATGTTCATTTAATTCATGTATTGTTTCATGAGCATAAGAAAATTCATGATTATATATTCCTAGATCTTTTTTATTTTCTAATTTTTCTGCCAAATAATCATTAAAACTCGTTCCAGCGACATTATATGGTGTCATACCTACACTAAAGCCATCACCGATGGCCATAAAGTTTGTTTTTGATGATACTCTTAAACTATTTATTATAAATGTTAATATAGCACCAAAAACTATAATTAAAATTAATTTATACCTTCTTTTCATTAATAACCCCCATTAAAAAATGTAAAGATTTCTCTTTACATTATATTTCTTCTATTTTAATAATAGCACCGACATGGGATAATTTGTTAATAATTCTTTCATATCCTCTTAGAATATGTTCGGCATCATTTATTATTGTGGTGCCATCTGCAAGTAAACCTGCCGTTACTAAGGCTGCTCCAGCGCGAAGGTCTGTTGCTGTTATTTCTCTACCATGTAATTTTGTTGGACCAGTTATTTTAGCATGTTGTCTTTCTGCCTCAATATTTGCTCCCATTAAATTTAAATATTTTACATGTCCCATTCTGTTTTCCCAGATTGTTTCTTCAAATAATGATACTCCATTTGCTTGTGTTAATAAAACAGACATTGGTTGACCTAAGTCAGTTGGAAATCCAGGATAAACAACAGTTCTTACATTTGTTGGTTTTAAATTTGTACTTTTATTTAATATTATTTTATGATTATTAAGTTTGAAATTTACTCCCATTTCTTGAAGTTTATTTAGAAGTACTATATTGTGTTCAGGAATCATTCCATCAATTTCTAAATTATCACCAAGAAGGGCTCCCATTATTATATATGTTCCTGCTTCTATTCTATCAGGAATAACTTTTATTTCTGCACTATGTAATTCTTTTACCCCTTCAATAGTTATTTCTTCTGTTCCTGCTCCGGTTATTTTTGCTCCCATGTTATTTAATAATTCTGCAATATTTACTATTTCTGCTTCTCTAGCAGCATTATTTATAATAGTTGTTCCATTTGCTAGTGTGGCCGCAATCATTAAGTTAATTGTGGCTCCAACTGATGCAAAATCTAAAAATATATTTGCTCCATGTAATTCTTTAGCATCAATAATATATTTTGTATCTTCTTTTGTTATTGTTGCACCTAAAGATTCAAATCCTTTTAGGTGTAAATCAATTGGTCTTGATCCAATATTACACCCTCCAGGGAAATAAATTTCAACATGTTTGAATCTTGCAAGTAATGATCCCATGAAATAATATGATGCACGAAGTTTATTACTTAAATTCTCTGGAATTATTACATTTTCCATGTTACTTGCATCTATATCTATGGTATCTTTATTATTAATTACTTTAACATTTAATAACTTCAATATTTCTATTAATGCATCTCGATCAGAAATATTTGGTACATTTGATATATGCACATTTCCATTTGCCATTATCGCGGCAGGGATTAGGGCAACAACACTATTTTTTGCTCCCCCAATTTTAATTTTTCCACTTAAAGGTTTGTTACCTTCAATTATTATTCTTTTCAAAATAATCACCTCTTTATAATATTTATGGCATGTAAAAAAGAAATATTATTGTTCTTTTCCACATGACTTGCAAAATTTTGAATCATCATCAATTAATTTACCACAATGCTTACAATAGATTTTGCTTCTTGTTAATCCTTCTTTTATAGCATTTGTTGTTATTTCTATTCCTTTTTTATTTATATTTGCCTTTCTAGTAACGTTATCTTCCATTGTTTCTTCATTATTATCTAGTATTTCTTTTTCAGCATTTATACCAATATCTGCAGATGTTGATAATATGTCTTTTAAATCCTCTTTACTATAGTCCATCATATGTTTGGTAGCTTTTATTTGTCTGCTCATTAATTTTCCTCGTAACTTAGGACTAATCATTAAGGCTATCATCAAAACAAAAGTTATTCCAATTAATATTGGTACAATATAAAATAAAATCTCCATAAAAAGCCTTCTTTCTTATTTATATTTTATCGATACAATCCTCAAAAGTCAATTCAAAACAAAGAAAAAACTTAAATCTATGTTAAGTTGATAATTTTTTGCTATAAAATATGATATACACCAAGTAATATAAGCAATAATATTCCCATTATACTTGCATATTTACCTATAAATTTATTCGAGTACTTGCCTATTAGTAGACCTATGGATGTAAAAGAAAAACTGCATACAGCAAAAATAAAGCTAGCCACTATAAATTTACTTGTTATTTCACTAATTCCTAATCCAATGGTGAAAGAATCTATACTTACACTAAAAGCTAAGAAAATTATACTTATTAAATTTATATTAATATTTATTTCTTCTTTTTTAAAAAATTGAATTGCTAAGTTTACTCCGAGTATTATAAGAATTAACCCTAACACAATGTTACTAGCAATATTAAAGCAGTTCATAATTGTTATACCAATTTTATTTCCAATCAACGGCATTATAAAATGAAATAATGCTACCACAAATGGGAACAATGTTAAAAGTTGTTTATTTTTGATTAAGGCACCCATACTTAATGATAAAGAAAAAGTATCCATAGATAAGGATACTCCGATTAAAAAGATGGATACTAATTCTTGCATTTTTATCACCAATAAAATATATGTTAGTATTTATTTATTAATTCTTGTAAATATGATGTATATGTTATATCATCAAAATTATCTTCATTTGCTTCGAGTAAGCATAACGGCGGAAATAATACACACCACCAATTATCTCCAAGACCATCTCCAAGAGTAACCACTAACGATTCATAATTTCCTTCTTTGTATGTCACTCCTCTATAGTTTTTTTCTGGAAAGAAATTTAATCCATAGTTAATATCATAATTTTTCTCATATTTTTTTAAAAGATTGTTTATTTTGTTCATATTTAGATTAATTTCATTTTTTGTTTCTTCTTTTGTATTTGAATTGTTTAATATATCAGCAATGATTGGTTCCATTTCATTTCTAATTTCTATTTTTTCTTTTTGATCCTCGATGGAATTACTATTAGCAATAATTCTAAATCTTATAGCATTATCTGGTATTAAAACTTTAGTATCATTTTTATTTACTAATACAAGTATTGTTACTATAAATAAACTTATTATTACTTTTTTCATATTGTTCACCTAAAATAGTAATGGGGATAAATGAAAATATTTATTCATTAAAAAATTGTTTACTTGTCATTATCAATGTTCAAGTAAACATAACCATTAACAAAAAGTAAGCATCAGACGCTCTAAAATCCAATGTTTCTTTTTTTATTATATGAAATTTCCTTTCATATATACTTTTATTAACATGTTTTAATTAAAATTGCAAGACACCTTTTTATTTAAAAATAAATAAATATCGTGGTAATCCTTGTAAATCATTTTCAAAACTATATTTTAGATTTATACTTTTTACAATTTCTTCTAATAATTCTTTTTGATTATCTCCAATTTCAAAAGCTAGTAGACCTGGACTATTTAAATTATTTAAATGTTTATTTAATATTTCTTTATAAAAATATAATCCATTGTCAGTTGCAAATAATGCTAAGTTTGGTTCGTTATTTTTTACTTTATCTTGAACATACCCATCATATGGAATATACGGAGGATTAGAAATAATAATATCATAATTATTATTTAAAGAATCAGTCATACTTTTATTTATAAAGTTTATTTCTGTGTTATTAAGTAAAGCATTAGACTCTGCTACCTCTAGGGCATCGTTGGAAATATCTAATGCTGTAACAAAACTATCTAAATTTTTCTTTAAAGAAATTGCTATACATCCACTGCCTGTGCCTAAATCTATGATACTTATTTTTTTATTAAACATTTCTTTGGCATAGTTAATTGTTTTATCCACGAGAGTTTCAGTTTCAAATCTTGGAATTAAAACTCTTTCATCAACATTTATAATATTTCCGCAAAACTCCACATTACCAATTAAGTATTGAGGTGGATAACCTGTTGATAATAATTCTAAAAGTTTATTGGTATCTAGATATTTTTTGGTTAATAATTCCCAGTCGGGAATACTTATATAATCCGGTTTCATGTTACCTCCTTAAAAGAAAAAGCTGGTCTATTCTAAAGACATACCAGCTAGTTTTAATTTTAAATCTTCAGTTATTAAGGCTTCAATAACAGGTTCTAGTTCTCCATCCATTACGCGATCTAGAGTCATAGTTGAAAAGTTAATTCTATGATCTGTTACACGGTTTTGTGGATAATTATAAGTTCTTATTTTTTCAGAACGATCTCCGGTACCTATTTTTGATTTTCTTTCAGCACCAATAGCACTTTCTTGTTTATGCATTAATTCATCATTTATTTTAATCTTTAAAAGTTGCATCGCTCTTTCTTTGTTTCGAAGTTGACTTCTTTCTGTTTGACAAGTTACTACAGCTCCGGTTGGAACATGAGTAATTCTAACTGCTGAATTGGCGGTATTTACAGATTGCCCTCCAGCTCCACTTGAATGATATACATCTATTTTTAAATCACTTTCTTTAATGTCAATATTAACATTATCAACCTCAGGCATAACAAGTACTGTTGCTGTTGATGTATGTACTCTTCCTTGAGTTTCTGTAACTGGAACTCTTTGAACTCTATGTGATCCACTTTCATATTTTAACTTACTATAAACATTTGAACCTTTAACCATGAATTCTATTTGAGAATATCCTCCGCTGGTACCTTCAAGAGCATGAATGACTTCAATTTTCCATCCATTAGCCTCGGCATAATAAGAATACATTCTAAATAAGTCTCCGGCAAATATATTTGCTTCGTCTCCTCCAGCTGCTCCTCTGATTTCTATGATAACATTTTTACCATCATTTTCATCTTTAGGGACTAACAATACCTCTAGTTCATGATAAAGCTTATCTATTTCTTTAGTTAAATTATCTATTTCTTCTAAAGCAATTTCTCTTAGTTCTGGATCATTTTCCATTATTTTAGCTTCTTCCAAGTTATTCTTCGCTTGTTTATAGCTTTGATATGTTTTAACAGTTTCTTCTAAATCACTTTGTTCTTTAGATAATTCTTTTACTTTATTAAAATCGTTTAGTATTTCAGGATTTGCTAAATCCTTTGTTAATTCATTGTATTTTTCTTCGATAGCATCTAATCTATTAAACATTTTTATCTTCCTTTCTTTGACTTAAATATTTAAAACTAAACGCTATAAATTACTCTCATCAATATCATCAACTACTACTAAATCCGCTAAATCATCTTCAGCAACATCGTCTGTTTCATCATCTTTGTCATAAAAGATATCGTCATCTTCTTCTGTTTCTTCTTCAATGTTATCTTCTTCTTCATTTTCTAATTCTTCATCGTCTTCTTCCATATCAAAAACCAAGTCTAATTTATGTCTTGATTGAAGATCCCAATAACCTTTATCTAACATAACAAATTTTTTGTTCGTTGACATTAATTCAAAAAATTCCATTAATTCTTCATCTATTGTTTCTTCCGGTAATCCTAATACATTAATTACTTTAGCAAAAATATCACGAAGTTTCATCTTTTTGCCACTTTCCTGAAGTATTAGTAAAGCAATATCATCATAGCCCATTAGTTCTAATTCTTCTTTTGGTATTTGCTTTAATTTCATAAATCATTTCTCCTTACATTTGTTCTGGTGGGATAACCCCGATTAGATTAAGTGCATTAAATATTGTTTGTTTAACACATTTAATTAAATTCAAATTTTCTAAAGTTTCTTGTTCATTATCAGTTAATACACGATTTTTTGCATAGTATAAATGGAATAAACTAGCAAGTTCGTATACATAGTTAGTAATTAAATGAGGTAATTCTTTTAAAGCCGCATTTTTTACTACTTCTGGGAACTCATAAACTTTTTCTAAAACATTATATGATGTATCGTCATTAATTGCAATATATTTTTCACAGTTTTTGATATTTTCTTGTCCTTTTAAAATTGAACAAATTCTTGCATAGGCATAACATACATAAAATACTGGATTTTCATTTGATTTACTCTTTGCTAAATTTAGGTCAAAATCCATTTGAGTATCTAGGCTATATTTAGAAAAATAGTATCTTGCAGCATTTACTCCGACTTCATCAATTAATTCTTTTAATGTTACTGATTTGCCTGTTCTTTTACTCATTTTTACAACTTCACCATTTTCCACAAGTCTTACAAGTTGTAATAGTTTTACTTCTAATTTTTCTGGATCATTTCCTAAGGCTTTAACACTACTTTTTAAACGTGCTACATATCCATGATGGTCTGCCCCGAATATATCTATCATTTTGTCATATCCACGATTAAATTTATCCATATGATATGCTATATCTGGCAAAAAGTATGTAGGTACTCCATCTTCTTTAACTAATACATGATCTTTATCATCAAATAAAGCACTACATTTAAACCATGTTGCACCATCTAAATTGTAAGTATATCCGTTTTTAGTTAAAATATCCACAACACCCATTAAATCATATTTTTCTGATAAGGCTTTTTCACTTGTTTTTATATCATATTCTATTCTATATTCTTTTAAGTCATCAAATATATGTCCAACCATTTCATTTGTGCCTAACTTTTTAAAATAATCTAAATCATTATTTAATAAAGTGTCTTGATGTTCTTCATATAGTCTTTGTGCTATAGCTATAATTTCTTTTCCATAATATCCATTTTCAGGCATACTAGATTCTATACCACATATTTCTTTATAACGAGCAAGAATTGATAAACCTAGGTTAGTTATTTGATTTCCTAAGTCATTAATGTAATATTCTGTTGTTACATCAAACCCACTAAATCTCATGATACGCGCTAAAGAGTCTCCATATGCACCACCACGTGCATTTCCAAGGTGAAGGATTCCAGTTGGATTAGCACTTACAAATTCAATATTAATCTTTTTACCATTTCCTATATTTGAACTTCCATATTTTTCTCTTTCTTCTAAAACCTTATTTATATTTTCAAATAAATAATTTTTACTTACAAAAAAGTTAATAAAACCAGGAGCTTTTACTTCAACTTTTGTTATATTATCATCACTTATATTATTTGCTATTTCATTTGCTATTTCTAAAGGATTTTTCTTAAGAACTCTAGCTAATTTCATTGCTATATTACTTGAATAATCCCCATTTTCTTGTAGGGTTGGTTTATTTATTTCAATTTCAATATCACCAACATTTAACTTTTCTAAAGCCTTTTTAATTGCATTTTTTAATATTTCTTTCATAATTCCTCTTTTCTAGTAATTTCTATTACTTTCTTTTCTTCACCAAGAGAATAAGTTAACCTTATTATATTATCTATCTCTTCAAATTTTGCATTAATATTATATTTTAAATCTGTATTAGCAAATTTTACTGTTAATATTTCGTTAGTAAAATCTACTCTGAATATATCACTTTCGTTTATTCTTTCATAAATTTTATTAATTAAATCTACACGATGTGTACCATATTCATCTTTATAATATATAACACCATCCTCATATTTTACTAATTTATCTTTTTTTTCAATTATGGTTTCTTTATCATCAAATAGTTTCCAATCTATTTTCATGTAGTCACCTCTTTTTTTCTCACATATTATAACAGACTTTATAATAATTGTATAGTAAAATTGCATATTTTTTTTAAACTTAACTCATACTACTTTTAGGTGATGACTTTTGAGGACAATGAAGTTTTTAATTAAATCATTTATATTCCTTTTTATTTCATTTGTAGTTCTTTTAATTGGCCTTTATACCTATGCTTATTTGAGTCCTAAACTAGATTTAAAAACTAGTGGGAGTCTATATCTTTACGACAATAAAAATGATTTAGTATATCAAGGATCAAGAAGTAATGAATGGGCTAATTTAGAAGATATTTCTGATAATTTGAAAAATGCTGTTATTGCTGTTGAAGATAAAAATTTTTATAATCATCATGGCTTTGATTATTTACGAATTGCTAAAGCAATGCTTACAAATATAAAAAAGAAATCTATTGTGCAAGGTGCTTCAACGATATCACAACAATACATAAAGAATTTATATTTGGACTTTGATAAAACTTGGAAAAGAAAAGCTGAAGAAGCGATGCTAACTTTGGAACTTGAAGTTCATTATGATAAAGATGATATTTTAGAAGGTTATCTAAATACAATAAATTATGGACAAGGTAATATGGGTATAGTTAATGCTTCTAGCTACTATTTTAATAAGAAACCTAGTGAGTTAACTTTAGAAGAAGCTATTATGCTTGCAGGAATTCCTAAAAATCCAGCAGGATATAATCCTGTTAGTAATTATGAAGCCTCTCTAAAAAGAGCTTGGGTAGTTGCTAAATCTATGCTAAATAATGGGTATATTGATGAAGATACATATAATAATTTATTTAAAGAAAAACTAAAGATTTTTGGCCAAACTAAAAATAATAATTTACAAATGATTATGTATTATCAAGAGGCTGTTTTAAATGAGTTATCTAATATTAAAAAAATACCAGCATCTTTAATTAATGCAGGTGGTTTAAAAATATATACAACTTTAGATTTGAAAGAACAAACTAGTTTGGAAAATAACATCTTAAGTAATAAGGTCGATGACGAATTACAAGTTGCTAGTGTTATTGTTGATCCAAAAACTGGTGCAGTTAAAGCCTTAACCGGAGGAATGAATTATGCAAAGAGCCAATATAATAGAGCTTTAAAAAGTAAAAGACAAGTTGGATCCACGATGAAGCCTTTTCTTTATTATGCAGCATTAGAAAATAATATGACAATGTCTAGTAGTTTTAGAAGTGAAGAAACAACATTTAATTTAGCGAGTGGAAAAACTTATGCTCCACAAAATGCCGGTAATATTTATGCTAGTAAAGAAATAACAATGGCCGCAGCACTTGCTCTATCAGATAACATTTATGCTGTTAAAACTAATTTATTTTTGGGTGTTGATAAAATGATTGATGTTGCTAAAAGAACAGGAATTAATGCAAATTTAGATGAAGTAGCATCACTTCCTTTAGGTACTAGTGAAATAAATATTTTAGATTATGCTTCTGGGTATACAACGTTTGCATCCGGAGGATATCAAAAAGAATTATACTTTATTGAGAAAATTGAAGATATTGATGGTAATGTTTTATATGAACATGAAGATAAAAATAGATTAGTTATTAATCCAAATTATACTTATATTTTAAATGAAATGATGACATCTACGACGAATGATGCATATGTAGATTATACAACTCCGACAGCTTTAAATATTGCTTCAATATTAACCCATAAATATGCTTTAAAAACTGGATCAACTAATACTGATTATTGGATAGTGGGTTATAATCCTGATAGACTTATGATGATGTGGATGGGTTATGATAATAATAAAGAAGTTAATGGCAATGTTAGAAATAATGCTAAAAAGATTTGGGCTTTAACTATTGAAGAATCATTAAATAGTATAAATACCACATGGTATGAAACACCTAAAAATGTGATTGCTATTCCTTTAGATGCCGTAACGGGTAAAACTACGAATAATCAAAATAAAGTAGCATTATATTATTATGTAAAAGGTACAGAGCCTGGAGTTAATAAAGAACAATATGTAATAAAGGAAGAAAACTCTAAAGAAGACTAGATATTTTGGAAGTAATATAATATAATTATTATAGGTGATAAAGATGTATAATTATACTTTTAAAGAAAACGATGAACATGTTTTAAATGAAGCTGCTGATGTAAATATTAAGTTTACAAATAGAAATATGTTAGTTAATATTTTGTTAACAAATAAAAACGTATTAGTATTTTATGATACTGAAAGAGATAATCCAATGAAATCTGGGGGAATGCAAATTATGCCTCAGTTCGAAGTATTATTTAAAATTGATTTAAGTAATATGAATTATAAAATTGAGGATGAAGATACTATAATAAATATAAATAATAATAAAGTTACTTTATATAATTTTAACTTAAAAAATTTTATTGAAAAAGATGACTAGTTTTAATTACTGTCATCCTTTTTAATTATTATATTTATGCGATATTCTGTTGGTAAATTCATTTCTTCTAATCTTACTTTATTGCTATCTAAATCAAGACCTCGAATTGTTTTAATAACATAATTTAAATAATCTTGATTATTATCTGATGCTTTAGGGGATTTTGTAAATAAATCATCAAGCATCTCGATATCTTCAGTTTGATTAATCAAATTAACTGGATTTGTATTTTCATGTTTTGGAATTTCAAATGTTGGTATTTTTTCATTTGTATCCATATTAGCTGCAGAATCTTCAAGAAAATTAAAGAATTTATTGGGCATCTTCTCAGGGTTTGAGAAAAACGCATCTGGAGTTACCTTTTCTACAGGTTGTAATTCTTCTGGACGTTGTTCATTACCTATAATGTCTTTTATATCCATAGCATTGCTATAAATATCTTCGATACTTCCAAGGTTATTATTGTTATTATTATCAGATAACATTTCTTCTTTAGGTGCAATTGGTTCTGGATTTACATTTATTTCGTTATTTGGTGTTAATTCCATATTTTTAATTTCATCTTCTAATTGCTTTACTGTTAATCTTTCATTAATAATTTTATTTAATAGTTCTTTTTGTTTTTCATGGGATGGAACTTTTAATAAAGTTCTAGCATGTCTTTCAGATATTTTTTCAGATAAAATTGCTTCTTGAACTGATTCATCTAGTGTTAATAATCTTAATTTATTTGAAATTGCTGATTGAGATAATCCCATTTTTCTAGCTAGTTCATCTTGAGTCATATAGCCTTTATCTAAAAGTGCTTGAAATGATTTTGCTTCTTCAATTGCTGTCAAATCTTTTCTTTGAATATTTTCTACGATTGCAACCTCTGCAGAAGCATTATCATCAAGATTTGATATTACAGCAGGAACTGATGCTAGACCTGCTAGTTTAGCTGCTTTAAATCTTCTTTCTCCAGCAATTATTTCATATTTATCATTTTTTCTTCTTAATACAAGCGGTTGAATTATACCATGTTGTTTAATAGAAAGTGCTAAATCATTTAATGAAGTGTCATCAAAAGATAACCGTGGTTGAAAACGGTTTGGAATTATGTCCTCAACAGGGACTTGTAATATCGTTTTTTCCATTTCTTTATTATTCACTTTAATCAACCCTTATCATCTATAATGATACATTATTTATTAACTTTTTGCAAGGGCTTTTTAATGATTTTTTCATAAGGTCTTAATTCAGTGCTTAGTGTTTCTTTTTCTTTTTTGACCTTTACAATATTTCTCATTCCTGCCTCTTTTGATAATGAAAATTTATTTATTTTTTCTACTATTCCATGCATTTTTGCTATAGCAAATTTTCCATCTTCAATTTCTTCTTCATTACTACCTTTCATAGCAATAAAATATCCATTTATTTTTACTAATGGCATGGCAAGTTCTGTTAAAACTGGCATATTAGTTACTGCTCTTGCTGTAACAACATCATAATAATTCAATCTTTCATTTCTTATATTTTCTACTCTAGTGTTGATAAGTTCTAAGTTATCAACATTCATTTTTTCTTGTAGTATTGTTAAGAATTTTATTTTTTTATTATTGCTATCAAGTAAAGTTACCTTTAAATCAGGGAAAAATATCTTTAAAACCATTCCTGGGAATCCTGCACCAGTACCAAAATCAAGTAAATTTGTACAAGTTTTTAAATCTATTACTTTTGTAAGAGTTAAACTATCATAAAAATGCTTTAGGTATATGTCTTCTAAATCGGTAATAGCGGTTAAATTTGTATGTTCATTATATTCTTGTAAAAATTTAGCATAAATTTCTAATTGATTTAATTTTTTTTCTGTTACTTCAAGATTTAAACTCTTACATTTTTCTATAAATTCTTCAATCTTCATTTTTTCCATACTCTTTCTTTAAATAAATTGTTAGAACTGATATATCTACAGGATTTACTCCACTTATACGAGATGCCTGAGCAATTGTTTTAGGTCTAATTTTTTCTAATTTTTGTCTTGCTTCACTTGCTAAGTTAGTAACTTTTTGATAATCAATATCATCAGGTATTTGTTTTTCTTCAAGACGTGATAATTTTTCAACTTCCTTATAAGCTTTTTTAATATATCCATCATACTTAGCATTTATCTCTACTTGTTCTTTTACTTCATTTGAATAATTTATTTCTATAAAATTTTCTATAAACTTCATTGTTATTTCTGGTCTTTTTAATAAATCATAATAGTTTAATCCCGTTAAAGGAACATTTATATTATTACTTTCAAATACTTTTATGACATCTTCAGTTAAATGTAAAGTATTTTCTTGTAAATATTTGGTTAATTCTTTTATTTTTTCTTCTTTATCAATTAATCTGTTGTATTGTTCTTCATTTATTGTACCTATATCATGAGCATAATGACGAAGTCTTAAATCGGCATTATCATGTCTTAATATTAAACGAAATTCTGCCCTTGATGTAAGCATACGATATGGTTCAATTGTTCCTTTAGTTACTAAGTCATCAATCAACACGCCAATATAAGCATCACTTCTTTTTAATATCAATGGTTCTTTATTATCAACTTTTAAAACAGCGTTTATTCCAGCGATTATTCCTTGTCCTGCGGCTTCTTCATACCCACTTGTACCATTTATTTGACCCGCTGTAAACAAATTTTCTAATACTTTATTTTCAAGTGTTGGTTTTATTTGCAAGGGATCAATAGCATCATATTCTATGGCATATGCATATTTAGTTATAACGGCATTTTCTAGTCCATGTAAGCTATGAACCATTTTTTCTTGAACATCTTCAGGCATACTTGTAGAAAAACCTTGTAAATACCAATCATCATAATATAAACTTTCGGGTTCTAAAAATAATTGGTGTCTTTCTTTATCTGCAAATCTTACAATTTTATCTTCAATGGATGGGCAATATCTAGGTCCTACTCCAGTTGCATATCCTCCGTACATGGCTGATTTTGATAAATTTTCTCTGATTATTTGATGTGTTACTTCATTTGTATATAATAAATAACATGATTTTTGATCTTCAATCTTATAATTTGGCCCAAAATCATTTGAAAAAGTCCAATAAGTGCTATCACCATGTTCTTCACTCATTACGGAAAAATCAATAGAATCTTTTTTTATTCTTTGTGGTGTTCCTGTTTTCAATCTAATTATTTTTAAACCATACTCTTTTAGTTTTGTTGATAAATAGTTACTTCTTCTTTCACCATGAGGTCCTCCTGGGGTATTTTTGCTACCTACGAGTATATTTCCACATAGATAGGTACCCGTTGTTAGAACTACAGTTTTTCCTTCAATTTTTTCATTATTTTCAGTAATAATTCCTTTAACTATGTTATTTTCAATAATTAAATCTTCAACTAAACTTTCTTTGATAGTTAAATTTGGCATTTTCATTAAATATTCTTGCATATTTTTAGGATATGTTACTTTGTCTGCTTGAGCACGAAGACTTCTTACTGCTGGTCCTTTAGAATTATTAAGCATTTTTATTTGAATGTGGGAAACATCAGCGATTCTTCCCATTAGTCCTCCGAGAGCATCAACCTCACGAACTATTATTCCTTTGGCAGTCCCTCCGATTGAAGGGTTACATGGCATATCTCCGATATTTTTTATATTTCCTGTTATTAATAAGGTTTTTTTACCCATTTTGGCAGCAATGTGACTTGCTTCAATTCCCGCATGTCCTCCGCCTACTACTATAACATCATACATATTATCATCTACTTTCCTAAACAAAAATTACTAAATATTTTGTCTACTAATTCACCTTCATAACTATCTCCCATAATTTCTCCGAGATAATCCCAAGCGCTTTTTAAATCTATTTCTATCATATCTACTGAAAACCCAGCATCTAAATTACTTTGAGCATTTTTTAATGATTCATATGCTTTATTTACTAAATCAATTTCTCTAAGATTACATAAATAACTCATATCTTTATTTACTATATTACTTAAATTTAATTTTTCAGTTATTCTTTCTTTTAACTTCTCTAGACCATTTATATCAATTGTATTTCCGTATACTATATCCTTAATATTTTCTGGTATTATTAACTTACTTTCCAAATCCATCTTATTTACAAATACTATTAACTTATCATTGTTATATTTTTCTAACATTGCTTTTTCTTCTTCACTAATAACCTCATTATTATTTAAAACAAATAAAATTATATCGGCATTTTCGGCAGTCTTTTTGCTTTTGTCTACCCCGATTTTTTCTACGATATCCTCGGTTTTTCTGATTCCTGCAGTATCTATAAAGTTAATTGCAACACCATTTAATGTAATTGAACCTTCGACGATATCACGAGTTGTTCCAGGAATATTTGTAACAATTGCTTTTTCTTCATCAAGTAAACTATTTAGAATACTACTTTTACCTACATTTGGCTTACCTATTATAGCAACATTTACACCATTTTTAATAATTCTTCCATTTTTAGAACCATTTACTAACTTGATTAATTCTTTATTTATTTCATCTAAATAACCATGCATTAAATCTTTAGTTACTTCAAGTTCATCAGTATATTCAGGATAATCAATATTTACTTCAATATTAGCAAGTATTTTTGCTATTTTTTCTCGTAAATTACTTATTTGTTTTGTTAGTTTTCCATCAACATTATTTATAGCAAGTGTTCTTGCAGCATCAGTTTTAGCAATAATTAAATCATTAACACTTTCTGCTTCAAGAAGATTAATTCTTCCATTTAAGTAAGCTCTTTTTGTAAATTCTCCAGGTTCTGCTAATCTGCAGCCATTTGCAAGTAATACTTCCATTATTTTTTTAGTGGTACTTATCCCGCCATGGCAGTTAATTTCAATTGTATCTTCTGTTGTATAAGTTTTTGGTCCACACATTAACATTACCAATACTTCATCTATTTTTTCTTCTTTATATTTGATATGTCCATAGTGAATTGTGTGACTTGAAGCACTTTTTAGGTCATGATCAAAAATACTATCCACAATGTCTATAGTATTTGGACCAGTTACACGGACAATAGAGATTGCCCCGATGCCCATAGATGTTGATATTGCACAAATTGTATCTTCCATAAAAAATACTTCCTTTCATCGGAAGTATTATAACACATTTTTATATTGTTTTAAAGATTTTTATTTAGCCACATTTTAGTTTATGCGAATTGGGTCGCTCATACTTCCGCTCCCCGATACATATGTTATTGAAGATGAAAGACTAAAGGACGGACGCACACCAATGTCGTTGCTAGCATTGCCAACGAACACGAAACCATCGCTATACACAAAAAACGCAGTGTTCGAACTGTTAGATTTACGGGAAACTATCCACTCATTATGTCCCATATATATCCAATTATTAGGTGATTCATCTCTATAATCTTTTCCTTCATCTAACTCACATCCTACTAATGTCCACGCCCTTGGGCTTGCAGCATAATAATAATCTGATGCATACATTAATCCTATTTTTGCATCATATGTTGTATTTTCTGCTGGAGTTACGATTTCATTTTTATATGCCACTGATGGAACTGATAAAAGGATATTAGTATTTCCTCCGACTTTCCATGTTGTTGTGGCTATTTTATTTGCCCATGTACTACCTACATTATTTATAAAGTTTGTATTTAAATTTATTTTATTTAATAAACTTGTACTCCATATATTTGAACCGGAACCATCATTTATACTTGTATCATTTTTATGATTCCAATAATATTGATCTATTGTTGTTAAACTTCCTTTGTAATATGTTGAATCCGGAGTACTTGACTCCCCATAATCTCCGTCTGTTCCTAGCAATGTACTTGTGGCATAATCATATTTTATTAATTTTACTTTGCCATCTATTACTCCGATTATTCTATATAAATTATCTGTTGGGCATGGGTTTGTTGTTGAACCAAAACATACAAAGTTATTAACTCTATTCCATTTTCCAACACCTGCATATTCCATATTTAAATTTGCTACACGAGCAGTTAAATTATCTGTTTTTACTATATAAGATTTTCCTTTACATGTTGCTTCTGTAACTGGATTAAAAATTCCCATATCAAAACCCACATTAACACTTTCACCATCTGTAGTTTTACAGGCCTCTTCACTCCATACCACTGGTTTTTCATCTGATAACAATCTTGTTACTGAATTATCCGCCCAAATTGTTAAATCATCACTTTTAATTGTGTATACTTTTTTACAATCATTTTCATTTGATGCTCCAAATGTCTCATTACTATATGCACCTTGAACATTTTTACCATTAAATGTACAAGTATTATCTCCACCTGCATATCTATATGAGTTATCATTTGCTCCATTTACTAAATTTTCATCATGATGATATACTTTTGTTGCTCCAAAAACATCTGGTGCTCCCAATGAAATAATACAATTTGCTAAATTATCACCATTCTTACAATAATCAGAAACAGAATCTGATATTTCTTTTTGTTGAGCAATTAATTTTGCATTAAAACTTTTTCCTGCATTCTTACTTTGATCTTTATCATAATTTATAAATGTTACTGTAACATTCCAAGTATCTATTTTTTGAGGACTTGCACTTATTTCTCTATTACCTAATAAAGTTATTAATCCGATACCTGTTGTGATATCAAACCCTGATATACTTGCACCTTTACCATCTGTTACTGTTTTATATGTAAGATCATTAATACTTGTTATTTCATTACCAGTGCCATCTTTTACTGTTAAAAGTATTTCTGGCGTATTTGTATCTTGTGTATAATTAAATGTGTTTTTTGATATATTTAAATACAAATAATAATACTTTGTTGCGGTATTTGTTTTACTATTTGCAGAAAGCATTGCTTTTGCAAACGTTGAACCCGTTTGATTTCCTTTGCCACTTGCAAAATTATCTTGGTCAAGTGATAAACTTATGATAGATCCGGTTTCAAATGTTAATGTATCTACGGTACTAGCATTTATTTTAATATCAGTTTGGGCTCCTTCACCTGTTTGGGCTGCAAAAAATGCATATGTTGCAGTAAAAAGGGTAAGTGCAAGTGCAATAATTGATACTACACTTACTATTTTTGTTTTTTTATTTTCCATTCTTCCACTCCGTAATTTATTTTTCTTATTTTTATGTTATTTTATCATATTGAATATTAGAGTATTTTTTTGTAAGCCAATTTGTCTTAAAAAATAGTAAGCCATTTTGGAATATGATATCTTTTTTGTGAGGAAATATCATGAATAGATTAAAAGAACTCCGTGAAGATAAAGATATAATACAAAATGAGATAGCTAAAGTTTTAGGTATTACTCAAACAGGTTATTCTAAATATGAAGTAGAAACTAATGATATACCTACTGATGTACTGAAAAAATTAGCTAAATTTTATAATACTTCAATTGATTATTTATTGTACCTTACTGATGAAAGAAAACCTTATCCTAAATCAATTGTGGACATAGAAAAAACAAGTTCTAAATAAATATAAGAACTTGTTTTAATTTGTAACTTTGTTATTTAAAGAATCAGCATATCCTATTAATTTTAGTTGATCTTCAGTTGCTAGATAAATAAATCTTTCTAATAATTCTTTTTCTTTATTAGTTAAATTTCTATTCATATATTTTATTGGTGTATCATCATCTGTTAATCCTAATAGATAATCTGTACTTGTTTCTAAATATTTTGCTAACTTTATTAATACTATGGCACTTGGATAACTTACTCCAGATTCATACATACTTATTGATTCTTGAGTTACTCCAACTGCTAAAGCTACATTTAATTGATTTTTGTGTCTTTTTTCTCTGATTATTCTTAGATTTTCCATACTACACTTATTCCTTTCATAAATTAATTTTATAATATTAATTTATATTAAAAATAAGTATATACTATATCTATTATAATTTTAATTTATACAGATAATAATTTGACTTTATTAAGTGTTTTTTTCTTTTAAATATCTTTTAAGAAGGAATGCCATAAAATATGGGAATGTGTAAAACTTGCCATTAAAACCAATATTTTTATTGCATAACTTAATACCATATTTTATATCTTTATATTTATTACTATCAATTAAATTATTTAGTGAAACTGTTGCATTATCATTTGCTTTAACTTCAACTGGTATTAATGAATTCGTATCTCTAATAAAGAAATCCATTTCTATTGTGCCTTTTTCATTTTTATAAAAATATAATTGATATCCTTCTTTTACTAGAATTTCACTAATTATATTTTCATAAATTGCTCCTTTATAAGTATTAAAGTTTTTATTTTTTCTTAAATCTTCTTGAACTTCATCATCCAGTGATGCAATTAATAATCCTGTATCAGAAAAATACAGTCTATAATTATCTGGATTATAATTTCCTTTTAAGGGTAATTCACAAACCTCCATGCAATAAGATATATTTACTATTCCTGCATCAGACAACCAATCTGAAACTCCACAATATTCACGATTTCTAGCTCCAGGGGATAGTTTTGAAATTTGAAATTTTTTATTTTCATTTCCTAAAAATGTTGAAATTTTTCTATATGCATTTAAAACTCTTGCTTTATCAAAACCTTGAGCATACTTTGAAATATCTTCTTCATAATCAAGTAATATTTGTTTTTGCATTTCTAGAATACCACTAAAATTATTATTTTCAATGTATCTTTCTACAATTGCTGGCATTCCACCTATTAACATATATTCTTTAAATACCTTCATCATTACATCCATTGCTGTACTTGATAAAGGTGTACAATTTTTCATGCATAGATATAATTCTTCTATTTGATTTTCTTTGTAACCTTTGGCCCATAAAAATTCTTCAAAATCCATGGAATACATTACATAGTCTTGTTTATTCCCTACGCTATTAGATTCAATTTTGCTATAATTTATTCCTAACATTGATCCTGAACATATTACATCAAATCTTTTATCAATATTAAATGATTTTAGTGACGTTGCACAGTTAATGCAATCTTGAATTTCATCGAAAAATATTAACGTGTCTCTCGGTTCAAAAACAAAATCGTTGTTTATCATTGATATGTTATTTATTATATTGTCAACATCAAAGCCATTATCAAAAATAGATTTATATTCCTTTTGTAATGCAAAATTAATTTCAACAAAATTTTTATAGTTATTTTTTGCAAAATTTTCTATTGCATCAGTTTTACCTATCTGTCTTGCGCCTTTTACTATTAATGGCATCTTATATTCTGAATTTTTCCAATCTATCAAAAATTGATCTATTTTTCGTTTTAATCTTAGCATTTTACCTCACCTCATTATAATTTTATCACAAAATTCCAACCATTTCAACCTATTTTTACACATTTTTCCAGTCATTTTAACCATCTTTTACACATAATTCCAATTGTTTTTGGCTTAAATTACACATTTTTCCTAAATTTTGTCATTAAAAAACCACTATTAAAGTGGTTTGATAACGATATGTCTATTTGGTTCTTCGCCTTCACTTTCGGTTTTTACACCTTTAAAATCTGTTAAAGCACTATGAATAATTCTTCTTTCATATGATGTCATATTATCTAAAGCAACTGGAGCATTCGTAGAAACTACTTCTTTTGCAGTTTTCTTAGCTAACCATTCTAGTCTTTTAATATTTTTTTCTTTATAATTAGAAACATCTAAATTAAATTTATAATATATTCCTGTTGTATTTTGAATATATTGTTTTGCTAATGTTTCTAAGGCTTTTAGAGTTGCTCCTTCTTTACCAATTAAAATATAGTCTTTGTTAGAAAACATTCTAATAGTAACTCTATCATCTTTATTGGTAAGTTCCATTGTTACTTCAAGCCCCATGTTTTCTACGACATTTCTTAAGAATTCTTTTATTTCATTATTGATATCAGTCTTCAAATATGCTGTTACTTCATAAATTGTCCCTTGAAATAATTTTCCTTTTTTAACATTACTAGTATAAAGAAATTCTTCTTTTGAAAGATTATTTTCTTCCATTAAAGCACTTAATGCTGCTTCAACACTTTTTCCCTCTTTAATTATCTTTTCCATACTTCATACCTTCTTTCTTAACTAATTTATCTTTTATTTTATCTTTTTTATTATTATCTTTCTTTTTATTAGTTAAGTCTTTATTATTAACTTTATTAATAATTATATTTTGTACTGCGATGAATGCATATGTTACAATCCAGTAGAATGCTAAGGCTGTTGGTAATGTTAATGATGCATAAGTTATTACAACTAACATTACATATAACATCGTTTTCATTTGTTTAGCTGCTTCTGGAGCTGCACTGCCTGTCTGAGACATTGTTTGTTTAAATGAAAAATATGTTGATACGGCGATTAAAACTAAAAGAAATAAATATAAATAATTACCGGTTTTAATTCCCACAAGTGGGGTCATACCTAAATTAAATGTTAATAATGTTTCTTCATATATTGCTGGTGTTCTATAAATTGCTTGTAAAAAAGCAAAGAATAATGGTAATTGAATGAATGCCATTAAGCAACCTATCATTGGATTTACTTTATATTTTTTGTAAACCATCATTGTTTCTTGACTTTTTGCCATCAAAGATTCATTATCTGTTCTATTACGATATTTTCTTTCAATTTTTTCAATTTCAGGTTGAGCTTTTTTCATATTCATTGTTTGTTTAGTACTCTTTATCGTAAATGGTAAAAGCACTAATCTAATTGCTAAACCTATAAGAATTAAAGAAATACCAAAGTTACCCACTAATTTGCCTAGAGCAAGTATTAAAAATGCTAAAGGTTTTACAAATAAGAATTCCCATAAACCTGATGATTCATTTGATGTAACTTTAAATTCTGTACATGCTGGTATATCTTCAAAATCAATATTTAATTGATCTTTGTATTCTTTATAAAGGTTATATAATTCTCCATCTTTTTCTGGTAAGCATACTATATCTTTTTCAAGCATTTGACCAGTCGCTTCATATGTTACTATCTTATTGTCTTTATCTTTTATATACTTGTTATCACCACATCCACTTGTAAGTAATAAAACACAAACAAGTATAACTGCCATTATTTTATTTTTCATGAATTTCCTTTCTTCAGTGTATTTATTAAATCATTTTCTAAATCACTAAATGAAGCATTATTTGCTTCCTTTTTAATCATTATAATATAATTGTGATTATTTTTAAAGAGAAATCTGTTATTATCTACAATATTTCGAAATTGTCGTTTAAATTTATTTCTAACTACAGCATTACCTAGTTTTTTGCCAACTGCAATACCATAATTTGGTTTTGAAAAGTCTTTTTCTTTGAAAAAAATATATACATACTTTCCTTTTATTTTATTTCCTTTATTTATAATCTCATTGAATTCTTCATGAGATTTAACCATTTCGTATCTTTTCATAATTTTTTTTAGGAAAAAAAACCACAATAAAGTGGTTTTTTACTTACATAAAACTTTACGTCCTTTTCTACGACGATTCTTTAATATATCAGTTTCTTTACGAGCAAAAAAACCATGTTTCTTTGCTGCTTTTCTTTTATTTGGTTGATATGTTCTTTTCATAATATAATTTCTCCTTTTCTTTAATAGCGTTATTATTATAATATTAAAATTAATGATAAGTCAAGAAAAATTGCTATTTACAGCTATTTTAATGTCAAATTAACTACTTTTTTGCAAAATATTCTTGGTGTATTTCATGGATAAATGTTATTCCTGGTAGAGTTCGTACTAATTTTTGTTCTTTTTTGGTAACACTTGTACTCCACCCAATATCTTCCTTAATTAATTTTGAAGGAATGGTTAAAAATTCTATTTTTTCTAAGTCAAATTCTTGTAATAATTCTTTGTGCAATTCTTGCGATAAATCTCTTTTTATAAAGAATTCTTCCGCTTTTTTTCTCGTAACGTCTCCTTCACTTGATAAGTATAAGTCATTAACAATAGAAATATTTTGCCAACCATCAAAATTATATAATATTCTAATTAATCTAAATAAATTAGCATTTGTTTCATCTCTTAATTTTAATATTCCTTGCATTTCATATGAATCATAATGTGAAAGTTTATCGAAACTAATAAATTTTGTTGTATCAAGTCTTGTAAGTAAATTGTCTATTAAATGATAAATATTATATAAAGCTACTTGGTAATAAGTTTCATCTTGTGATAATTCTATTCTTGTTTTTGAATTTATATAATCTTTAGTTACTGCAAATTCTAATTCTAATAATGAATTTAAATAATCGAATATTTCTTTTGTAAATTTATCTTTATTTGTATAAAGAATTTGTTTTAATCTTGTTTTTGATTCTAAAATATTTGCCATGTCAAAACCTTCCCTTCAACATATTAAAATATTTTAACATATTATTTTAATTATTCAACTATTTTTGGAAGATTATATATAAATGTAAATTTGTAATAATTTGTTTTTAAACTTTTATTGTAATCATACATTTTAGAGAATTTTGTATTATATTCTATACCATCTTTTAGCATATATAATATAATTTTGCACCATTCGGGATGTTCTTTATAAAAATTACTTTCAGTATAATACCTTTTTACTTTTTCAAAATCATAATCTAAAATTATTTGGTCATATATAATTAAATCATCAGATAAAGATAAAATTCCAAATGTTGACACTTTTGATCTGCCCATGGATAAATTAACTGCTCCGGAATTTACAAACAATCTATTTTTGTAGACTTTTTCAAAATATTTGTGTGTATGTGCAAACAAATACACATCTGCATCATAATCAATTATTAATTTAGCAAATTGTTCATATGACGTTGAATCTATCATATCCCGACTTTTATAAGGACTTCCATGAGACATACAAATTTTCTTATTAGCAATATTTATTATTTTTGTTGTGGGTAACTTTTTTAGATATTCTAGGTTTTCTAATGTTAAATTTTTGTAAGTATAATAAAATGAATAAAATTTTTCAGATATTTCACCAGAATTAGGTGTTAATTTTAATAATGATTCTTCCCTATTTCCTAGAATAACTTCAGCATTTAGATTTCTTAATTTTTCTATAATTTTATTATCATCTGGTCCATCCGTTAAAAAATCTCCACAAACTAAAAATTTAGATATATTCTTATCTTTTAAATAATCTAGAACTTTATTTAATAAAAATAAATTACCATGTATATCATTTAAAATTGCTACTTTTTCCATTTTACATCATAATTATTATATCACAACTTTTTGTTAATAACTAGCAATTTTTGTGGATTGTGGATAATTTGTGGATAACTATCAAAAATAATCCACATAATTAACAACATTTTATCAAAATTGTGTTTGTTGATAGAATGGGGATAAATACTATGTTAACAAAAATTTGTTGATAATGTTGATAACTTGTTTAAATAAGCATAAAATAAGACTTTTCTCTGTTGATAATTTTGGGGATTATAAAAAAGTTATCAAAAATTTAAATTTAGTCTTTTTTTTTTTAGAAAAATGGGGTAAAATTTAGTTAGGAAATTTAGTTAGTGGGGTGAGGTTTTGAAAACTGATGAGCTTTTTTCACATTTTTTAAAAGATATTCAGAATCAAGTTAGCGATACAATTTATAATATTTGGTTTTCAAAACTTGAACTATTATCGATTGTTAACAATGTAGTAACAATAAAGGTTGGATTACAAATAACTAAAAAAATGCTTGGAGAAACATATAAAGATCTTATAAGTAATACATTTTTTGCTTTAACTGGTATAAATTATACATTTAATTATATTACTGAAGAAGAAGTTGAAAACTTTGTTGAACCTATTGTTCCTGAAGAAACTGTTGAAAAAGATATAGAATGGAATACAAATTTAAATCCAAAATTTACTTTTGATAACTATGTAGTAGGTAATTCAAATAGACTTGCATTTGTTGCAGCCAGAGCAGTTGCGGAAGCTCCGGGAACTATCCACAATCCGTTATTTATATATGGACGAAGTGGAATAGGGAAAACACATTTAATGCAAGCAATTGGTAATTATATTAAAGATCATTCTAATTTAAAGGTATTATATACAACAAGTAATGAATTTAGAGATGAATTTACTGGTATTGCTACAAGTAATAATAAAATGGGATATGCTAATGATTTTAAAGATAAATATCGTAATGTAGATGTATTAATTATAGATGATATTCAATTTTTAGTTGAAGCAGAAAAAACGCAACAAGAATTCTTTCATACATTTAATGCTTTGCATCAAGCAAATAAACAAATAATTATTAGTAGTGATAAGAGTCCGGATGACTTAAAGAAAATCGAAGAAAGACTTAGAAGTAGGTTTATGTGGGGACTTCCTGTTGATATATTCCCTCCAGACTTTAATCTAAGATGTGATATTATAAGATCAAAGATAAAAAATACCAGTATTGAAGATAAATTAACTAATGATGTTATAGAATATATTGCTAATTCATGTGTTAATGATGTTAGACACATTGAAGGAACTATAAACAGGTTGCTAGCTTACACAGCAATGATGGTTCCTGATAAAATTACTTTGGATTTTGCTAACGAAGCATTAAATGATTATGTTAATACTAACATATTTATCAACAATTCGATTGGTTCTATCCAAAATGCTGTTGCAGAATATTTTAAAATATCGGTAGATGATTTAAAAAGTAAACGAAGAACTAATACAGTAGTAAAACCTAGACATATAGCAATGTACTTATGTAGAGTTGAAACAGATGAAAATTTACAGAAAATAGGACTTGAATTCGGGGGTAGAGATCATTCTACAGTATCAACAGCATGTGATAAGATAAAAGAAGAATTAGAAACTAATCCGAATTTAAATAATGTGTTGAAAGAAATAAAAATGAAGTTACAATAATGTTGATAAGTTGGGTATAAAAAATAATGATTTTCTAAGTAAAATAAGTAAATTAATTAGTTATCAACATTATCAACGCTATTAATAAATAATAATTAAAAAAACTAATAAAGAAAGAAGGAAAAAATATGAAATGGACAATTGAAAAAAATGTAATTTTGGAAGCATTAAATAATGTTACTAAAGCTTTAAGTCAAAGGACTACAATTCCAGTACTAAATGGAATAGTATTTGATATTAATGAAAAAGGAATGGAATTACTTGCTAGTGATTCAGAACTTACTATTAAAGTTTTAATTCCTCATGAAAATATTAAAATGATGGAAGGCAAAGGAAGAATTATTATTCAAAGTAAGTATTTTGTGGATATGATTAGGAAAATGCCTAGTGATGTAATAGATTTTGAAGTTGAAGATAATCTAAAAATAAAGATTAGTACTCCGAATAATCAATATAGATTAAATTGTTATAATCCAAATGATTATCCAAATATTATGATTGATAAGGGTAGTGATGTAATTAATGTTAATTCACAAAATTTAAGAGAATTAATAAATCAAACTTCTTATGCATTATCAACACAAGAAGTAAGACCACTTCTTACAGGGATTAATTTTAAAGTAAATGGTGATATATTAGAGTGTATTTGTACAGATTCTTATAGATTATCTAAGAAAAATATTAAATTAGATGAACCTAATTCTAAACAAATAAATATTGTTATACCAGGTAGAAGTATAACTGAACTTGAAAAGATTATTGCAGATGATGATAATGTGGAAATCTATGTATTTACTAACAAAATATTATTTGTTTATAAGAATATTTATATTCAAAGTAATTTATTAAGTGGAAGTTATCCAGAAACTAGTCATTTTATTCCAAGTGATTTTGCATATATTATTAATTTAAATATGAAAGAATTTTATGATGCTGTTGATAGAGCTTCATTACTTGCTCAAAATAAAGAAAAAAATATAATTAAAATGCATATTCAAGATAAAGATATGATTATAACATCTACAAGCAATGAATTAGGGAATGCTGAAGAAAAATTAAGTATAGATTGTAATAATAAAGAAAAAATAGAAATATCTTTTTCAAGTAAGTTTATGATGGATGCTTTAAAGGTTATTAAAGAAGAAAATATCTTATTATTATTAAATACAGATGATAAACCTATTCTTATAAAACCAGTGGTAGATGATACTTTAACTGAGTTAATTTTACCTATAAAAACATATTAATTTAAAAAAATGAACAAAATATTAACTTGTTCTTTTTTTTTCGACAAATTTTTTATAAAAGTTTTGCTATTATAGCAAATCAAGAAAGGAGAATTAAAATGTTTAAAATTAATAATAATACTCTTTTTATGGAATTTAATGGCGAAAATACTATTGTTCATGAAGAAGATAATCAATTAAAATTTGGGGGTAATTTATTAAATTCTATATTAAATTTTAGTTGTATTTATTATGGTAGTTCTTTGAAGGGAAGAATTATGGGAAGTAAAAATATTCTTGGTGGTTGTTATAAGTTACCAATTATGATAAGTGAAAAGAATAATATAATCTTTTTTCCAATAAAAGAAGAAAAAAGCTATTATTGGCTTAATTTTAATAAAGTGCAAAACTATGAAAAGAGTCAGAATGGTATTGTTGTTTTGTTTAAAAATGGTGAAAAAAAATGCTTTAGTATAACCCCTACGAAGTTTAATAATCAACTTTTAAAATGTAGTAGGTTGTGGTTAGTGTATTTAACACGAGGATAATTTGTTAAAAAGTGAGATTTTTCTTTTATTAGGGGAATTTTTGTGATATAATTATTATGTGTATAGGTATACCAAAATGCCTTAAATTTTTAATGTAGGGCACTAAAGGGGGCAATTTAATGAAAATAGATAATTTAACTTTAATGAATTTTCGAAATTATGAATCATTAAATATCTCTTTTGGTGACTTAAATATTATATATGGTTTAAATGGTAGTGGAAAAACAAATATTATTGAAGCTATATATACTTTAGCACTAACTAAATCATTTAGAATAAATAATGATAAAGTGATGATTAAGAAAGGAAAAATAAAAGCAAAAATTAATGGAAATGTTTTTAAAAATAATGATGAAAATGAGTTTGGTGTAGAAATAAGCAATGAAGGAAAAATTGTAACAATTAATGGTGAGAAGCAAGATAAAGTTAGTGATTATGTTTCAAGAGTAAATGTTATTTTATTTAATCCAAGTGATACAAGATTAATTGATGAAGCACCAAGCGAAAGAAGAAGATTATTAAATATTGAAATTAGTCAAATTTATAAAGAATATTTAGTAATTTTAGCTAATTATCAAAAGATTTTAAAACAGAGAAACTTTTATTTAAGAGGAATGTATGTAAATGGTAATTACACAAGTACTTATTTAGATATTTTAACTAAAAAGTTGATTGAATATGGGAGTATTATTTGTAAATATAGAGAAAATTTTATTGATAATATTAATAAATATATTACAAGTAATTATGAAAAAATATTTGGTAGTGGAACTTTAAAAGTAAGATATGTATCAACATTTAAGAAAAAAGATGAAGAAACTTTATTTAAAAGATATAAAGAAAATTATCAGAAAGAACTTAGTGTTGGTAAAACTTTGGAAGGAATTCATCATGATGATATTGTATTTATTTTAGATAATAATAATTTAAAAGAATGGGGAAGTGAAGGGCAAAGAAAGAATGCTATTATTTCCTTTAAGTTAGCAGAAATAAGTGTTGTTAATGAAATAAAGGGATATTATCCAATACTTATTTTAGATGATTTATTTAGTGAGTTAGATAAGATTAAAATTGCTAATATGTTAGGGATGCTTGATAGAAATGTTCAGACATTTATAACAACGACTGATTTAAAAAATATTAGTAAAAAAGTAATCAAAGATGCGAAGAAATTTAAAGTAACTGATGGTATATTAGAGGAGGAGTAGAATATGAAAGAAACACATTATACTGATAGTGATATACAGGTTTTGGAAGGGCTTGAGGCTGTTAGAAAAAGACCTGGTATGTATATAGGATCAACTGGTGAGAGAGGTCTTCATCATTTAGTTTGGGAAATCGTAGATAATGCTGTAGATGAAGCATTAGCTGGTTTTTGTGATGATATTGAAGTTATGATTAATAAAGGAGATATCATTGAAATAAGGGATGATGGTAGAGGTATACCAACAGGTATTAATGCTAAAACAGGATTATCAACAGTAGAAACCATTTTTACAGTGCTTCATGCTGGTGGTAAATTTGGTGGTGAAGGTTATAAAGTTTCTGGAGGTCTTCATGGTGTTGGAGCTAGTGTTGTTAATGCATTGTCTAAATGGCTTGAAGTTAAGATTTATCGTGATGGAAATGTATATTATCAAAGATTTGAAAATGGTGGACATCCAGTTGAACCATTAAAAATCATTGATACTTGTGATGTGGAAAGAACAGGAAGTACGATAATTTTTAAACCGGATGAAGAAATATTTACGGAAACAACTGTGTATAACTATGATACTTTATATAAAAGATTACAAGAAATTGCTTTTTTAAATAAAGGACTTAGAATTAATTTATATGATTTAAGACAAACACCTGAAAGACATGATACTTTTCTTTATAATGGAGGTATTATTGAGTATGTTGAAATGCTTAATAAGAGCAAGACACCAATTCATGATGATATAATTTATATGGATGGTTCTGAAAATGGAATCGAAATAGAAGTTGCTTGTCAATACAATGAAACTTATTCACCAAGTATTTATTCGTTTACTAATAATATTAATACTTATGAAGGTGGAACACATGAAGATGGAGTTAAAGCTGCTTTAACTAAAGTTATTAACAATTATGCAAAAAATGCAAAGATATTAAAAGAAAATGATGCTGCTTTAATTGGAGAAGATTGTCGTGAAGGTTTAACTATGATTATTTCTTGTAAACATCCAGATCCTCAATTTGAAGGACAAACTAAGACTAAGTTAGGTAATAGTGAAGTTAGAAAAATAGCAAGTGATGTATTTTCACAAGGTTTCGAAAGATTTTTAATGGAAAATCCTAATGAAGCTAGAACAATTGTGGAAAAATGTATTAGTGCATCTCGTGGTAGAATAGCTGCGAAGAAGGCAAGAGAAGCCACTAGAAGAAAAAGTGATTTAGATATCGTAAACTTTGGAGGAAAACTTGTAGATTGTAAAGAAAAAGACCCGAGTGTTTGTGAAATATTCTTGGTCGAAGGGGATAGTGCGGGTGGTTCTGCGATTAAGGGTAGAAATAGTATGACTCAAGCTATACTTCCTTTGAAAGGTAAAGTATTAAATGTTGAAAAAGCAAGACTTGATAGAGCTTTAAGTAATGATGAAATTAAAACAATTATTACAGCTTTCGGTACTGGTATTGGTCAAGAATTTGATTTAAGTAAAATGAGATATCATAAAGTTATTATTATGAGTGATGCCGATGTTGATGGATCTCACATTAGAGTTTTGTTATTAACATTATTTTATCGTTTCTTTAAACCAATTGTGGAAGCTGGTTATGTATATGCTGCTCAACCACCTTTATATTGTATTAAGCATGGTCAAACTATAAAATATGTTCTAAATGATGAAGAAAGAGATGAATATATCAAAACTTTAAATGAAAAGAATGTTAGATATGATATAGCAAGAATGAAAGGTTTAGGAGAAATGGATGCTGAAGAATTAAATGAAACTACAATGGATATAAATCATAGAATTCTTCGTAAAATAACAGTAGATGATGCTATTAGTGCTGATGCAGCATTTAGTAAATTAATGGGTGAAGAAGTTGAACCTAGACGTAAGTTTATTGAAGAAAATGCAACTTATGCAAAGAATTTGGATTTTTAGGAGGTTATTATGGATCATAGTAGAGATAGACTAGAAGAAAATAATATAGTAAGTGAAATTGAATCTTCTTTTATTGAATATTCAATGAGTGTTATTATTTCCAGAGCTTTACCAGATTTAAGAGATGGTTTAAAGCCAGTTCATAGAAGAATTATTTATGATATGTTAGAAAATGGATTAACACCAGATAAAAAACATCGTAAGAGTGCGACGATAGTTGGGGACGTTATGGGGAAATATCATCCTCATGGAGATTCATCAATTTATGAGGCTATGGTAAGAATGGCCCAAGACTTTAATTATCGTTATTTACTTGTTGATGGACATGGTAACTTTGGTAATATTGAATATCCAAGAGCAGCCGCTTATCGTTATACTGAAAGTAAACTTGCTAAGATATCTATGGAACTTTTAAGAGATATCAATAAAAATACGGTTAATTTTGTACCAAATTATGATGATTCAACTGAAGAACCTGAAGTTTTACCCTCAAGATTTCCAAATATTTTAGTTAATGGAACAATGGGTATTGCTGTTGGTATGGCAACAAATATTCCACCACATAATTTAGGTGAAGTTATTGATGGTTGTATTGCATATATAGATAATCCTGAAATTACTACGGAAGAATTAATGCAACATGTTAAAGGGCCTGATTTTCCAACTGGTGGTATTATTTTAGGTAATTCTGGAATTAAAAAAGCGTATGAAACTGGTAGAGGATCAATTACTATTAGAAGTAAAGCAACAATTGAAGAAAAAAATGGAAGACATTATATTGTTATCGAAGAAGTTCCTTATGGTGTTAATACCCTTGATTTAAAACAAAAAGTAGCAGATTTAGTACATAATAAAGTACTTGAATGTATTACTGATTATCACACTGATTTAAAAGATGGTATTAAAATAACTATTACTTTAAAAAAGGATGCAAATCCTCAGGTAGTTTTAAATAATTTGTATAAACATACTGCTTTTCAAACAACTTTTGGTATTATTTTCTTAATGCTTGATAAAGGGGTTCCAAGAACACTAGGTTTGAAAGATATAATTAGTAAATATGTAGATTATCAACAAGAAATTATTATTAGAAGAACTCAATTTGAATTAGATAAAGCAGAAAAAAGAGTGCATATCTTAGAAGGTTATCAAATTGTATTTGATAATATTGATGAAGTTATTAAGATTATTAAAGAATCAAAAGCTGATGGAGAAGCTAAATCCAAGTTAATGGAACGTTTTGGATTAACTGAAGCTCAAACTGATAATATTCTAGAAATGAAATTACGTCGTTTAACGGGTCTAGAACGTGAAAAAATTGAAGATGAACTAAATGCACTCAGAATCGAAATTGAACGTTTACGTGGCATTTTAGCGGATAATAATAAGGTATTAGGTATCATTAAAGATGAAATGACTGAAATTAAAAATAAATATGGTGATGAAAGACGTACTAAGATTGATATGACAGCAGTTGATTATATTGAAGATGAATCTTTAATACCAGAAGAAAATATCTTGGTAGTACTTACTAACAAGGGTTATATTAAGAGAACTACGTCAGACACTTTTAAATCACAAAACCGTGGTGGTGTTGGAATCAAGGGAATGACTACGAATGATGAAGATTTTGTAGAACACATGATTAACTTATCAACACATGATTATATTTTATTCTTTACTGATAAAGGTAAGGTATATAGACTTAAAGGTTACGAAATTCCAGAATTTTCTCGTCAGTCTAAAGGAATTCCAATTGTTAACTTACTTCAAGTGGAAAAAGATGAAAGAGTTAATGCTATTATTGAAATTAATCGTGAAGAAGAATGTAAATATTTATTATTTGCTACAGAAGGTGGAGTTGTTAAGAAAACATTAATTAGTGAATTTTCTAATATTAGAAATAGTGGTAAGATTTGTATTTCTTTAAGAGAAAATGATAAATTAATTGATGTTAAAAAAACAACAGGTAATGATTTAGTACTTCTAGGTAGCGATAGCGGTAGAATGGTTAAATTTAATGAAGATGAAATAAGAGTTATGGGTAGAACAGCTTCAGGTGTCAGAGGGATTTCATTGGATGGAAGTAAATGTATTTGTTCTGAAATTGTTAAAGAAGATGATACAATTTTATTAGTAACAGAAAAAGGTTATGGTAAGCAAACTAAAGTAAGTGAATATCGTCAAACAAGAAGAGGATCAAAAGGTGTAAAAGCCATGAATATAACTGATAAAAACGGAAGTTTAGTTAGTGTTAAAATTGTTCAAGATAATCAAGAACTAGTTATAATGACTAATTCAGGTATGACAATGAGAATGCCTTTAGATCAAATATCATTATTAGGACGTGTAACTCAAGGTTTAAGACTTATTAACTTAAAGGATAATCAAAAAGTATCAACCATAAGTTTAGTTGAAAAAGAAGAAGTTAGTGAATCTACAGAAGAAGAACTAAACACTTTGAGTGAAAATGTATCTAATGAAAGCGCTATAGTCGAGGAAAAAGAGACTGAATAAGTCTCTTTTAGTAATTATCTTATGTATATACTTTGTATATTGTTAAATTTTAATAATTATTTTTAAATATGCAGATTCAATAATTATTAGTATATTAATTAATTTTAAAAAAAATTGTTTCACGTGAAACTTTTTTTATACATAGAGTATATGTAATTATTAATTATTATCAAATCAAATTTAATTTATTTTGTTTAGTATTATATCTTTTTATAATATTATTTGTTTCACGTGAAACATATGTTAATAAGTTTTCATTTGCAACTATAATAATATTATTAATTTATGATATTATATTTTTTTAAAAGGAATTGAATCAATGTTTAATACATGATCATATTTTTTTGTATTCAAACACAATTTTGTATATTATATTTATCTTAATTTGATTTTTATTTATTTCAATTAAGAAATTTCATACATAACCATAATTTACTTTTGTGTTTCACGTGAAACATTTGTGTTGATAACTTGTTGATATTATTTATATGAAATAAATATTAATATTCAACTATAAATTAATATTATTTCAATTTTGTTGTTATTTTTATGTTTAATACCTCAATATTGTTATGTTTCACGTGAAACATATGTTGATAAGTTGTTGAAAGGTTATGTTTTTCAATTAAATATTTAATTTTGTGTTTCTAATTTGTTAATTAAATATTATATTTATATTATTATAAAAAAAATTAGGCTTATTGTTTCACGTGAAACTATTGATGTTAATAAAATGTGAATATGAAATTATTTATAGTTAATAATTAGTAAATAAAAAATAATTATACGTTTACAAATGAAATATAATTTTATATTTTAGTTTCACGTGAAACATTATGACGTACATACGTTTGCAACATTGCAAATAATGAGTAAAATGTTGATGAAATCTTAAAAGTAATATTTCCCGGGAAATATTTAGTTAACATAATATATTAATTAAAAATATATAATGTATTTTTTTGTAAAAGTACTAGGTAATAAAAGGAATTAAGAACTTTTTTAATATAAAAAGAAAAGAAGAAAAATTTAAAGTTTTTAAAATAATTATTTCCCGGGAAATAATTTAAGTTTTTTATAAAAATTAGCAAATTTTAATTATACTTTATTTTGCCTATTGTTATTTTAAGGCATATATTAGCCAAAATTTATCATATTTATAATAAACAATTTTAAGTTATCAACACAAAATTATTTAAAACAATATATAAAAATATAATTTGAATATATGTAATAAAAAGTATTGACATGTTTCTTTATATTTGATACGATTTACTCGTGCAACAAATATGCTGTAACTTGGTCAGGATTGGAAAATAGCAGCCACATCAGCCTATGTTTGTGTGCACTTTTTTTTGGAGGAAAATATTATGGATAATATAGATATAATAATAGAAGAATCAAAGTTATCGCTTAATTCAATGGATGTACCTATTGGAGCAATTATAGTTAAAGATGGGGTTTTAATTTCATCTGCCTGTAATACAAGAGAAAAAAATCAAAATGTATTAGGGCATGCAGAAATAAATTGTATTTTAAAGGCTCAAAAAAATTTAAAAAACTGGAATTTAAGTGGTTGTGATATGTATGTGTCTTTAAAACCATGCTCAATGTGTGCAGAAATAATAAAACAGTCTAGAATTGATAATGTTTATTATTTATTAGATAAACCTGATGAAAAAAAAGACTTTAATAAAACTAAATTTGAAAAAATAAATAAAAAAAATGAAGAACAAAAATATTTAGATATATTAAGTAATTTTTTTAAAGAATTAAGAGAAAAAAAGTAATTGTTGTGTTATAATGATATCAAGGAGGTTTTATTATGAATTATAAAGTTTTATATCGTAAATATCGACCAGATGGATTTGATTCGTTAATAGGTCAAAAACATGTTGTCGATATATTAAAGAATTCTATAAAAGAACAAAAATTAGCTCATGCATATTTATTTTCTGGTCCAAGAGGTACTGGAAAAACATCAACTGCAAGAATTTTAGCTAAATCAATTAATTGTTTAGATAATAAAACTGGTATTGCATGTGGTAAATGTGAAAATTGTCTTTCATTTAATGGAAATCCTGACATTATAGAGATAGATGCAGCATCAAACAATGGTGTAGATGAAATAAGAGAACTAATAAATAATGTTAAAATAATGCCTACGAGTTTAAAATATAAAGTTTATATTATTGATGAGGTTCATATGTTAAGTCAAAGCGCTTTTAACGCATTGTTACTCACTTTAGAAGAGCCTCCAGAACATGTTATATTTATATTAGCTACGACTAATTTAGAGAGTGTGCCTATAACAATTGTTTCAAGGTGTCAAAGATTTGAATTTCATCGAATAACTGATCAAGATATCATTGATAGATTAAAGTTTGTTTGTGATGAAGAAAAAATAAAATATGAGATAGATGGGTTACAAGAAATAGCGACATTGGCAGATGGAGGTCTTAGAGATGCCTTAAGTATTTTAGATCAATTATCCAAAAATGAAGAGATTATTACTAGTGCTCTAGTTTCAAAAGAAATTGGAAGTATATCAAATAAAAAAATTGAAGATCTTTTAATATATTTAGATAAAAATGATATAGACAATATAGAAAAATTCTTTAACGATTTACAAAGTATAAACTTGAATTATAAAGTGTTTATTAAAAAATTAATTCTTATTTTAAGTGAGAAAAGTGTTAAGGTTTTATCCAATCCAGAAGTTTCTAGACTATCTTTTGATGATTATAAAAAAATGGTTATTGAATTAAATAATATATTAATGAAAATAAATATTAGTGTTAATCCATATTTAATTATTAAAATGCTTATTCTAAGTTATATAGAAAATGCTAAGTTTAATAATAATATTGAATTTAAAAATAATGAAGTTGAAATGCCAAAAAAAATAGAAAAATTTGATGCTAAATTATCAAAAAATATTGAAAATCATAGAATAGAAGCTTTTGAAAATATAAGCGCAGATAATAAAAGTGTTGATATTAGAATAAATAATTGTTTTGTAGGAGCAACCAAAAACAATTTAAACGAAATGAAAAATAAATGGGATGAGTTTATAAATAATTTAGATGATGCTTTAATAAAAGGAATAGTTACAGATACATTAGTGGTTGCAGCATCAAATGATTATGCTATTATGGAAGTAACAATTCCTCATGGTGATATAGAATTAAATGCAAAAATTGATTTATTTGAAGATTTATTTAATAAAAAGTATAACTTCAAGTATAAATTTGTTTTTATAGATGAGAATAAATGGCAAAAAGAAAAATTAGAGTATATAAACAATTTGAAGAGTGGTTATAAATATACTTTAATTGAAGAAACCAAAGAAAAGATAAATAGTAATATTGATATATCTGATGTTGCAGATATATTTGATATAAATAAAATAGAAGTAGAATAAAGAAAGAAGGTATAATTTATGAATATGCAACAAATAATGCAACAAGCACAAAGAATGCAAAGAGATATTACAAAGAAAAAAGAAGAAATTGATAAAATGGAGTTTCTTGGAAAATCTGAATGGGTTGAAATAGTATTTAATGGAAAAAGAGAAATTAAATCATTTAAGATTTTAAAAGATGAAATAGATGTTGATGATAAAGAAATGCTAGAAGATATGATTATGATAGCAATTAAAGATGCATTTAGTAAAATAGATAAAGAAAGTGAAAGTAAATTAGGAAGTTATGCATCTATGAGTGGGCTATTCTAAAATGATATATCCTGAGTCATTAGAAAAATTAATAAATTATTATAAAAAATTACCAGGAATTGGTGAAAAAAATGCCGAAAGATTAGCACTTGCAACATTAAATTTTAAAGAGGAAGACTTAGATAAATTTTCAGATTCTTTAAAAAATATAAAAAAGATACATAAATGTAGTATATGTGGTCATTTAACTGAAAATGAGATTTGTAGCATATGTGGTGATCCATCAAGAGATAAAAATTTGATTTGTGTTATTGAGGATTATAAAAGTGTATTTTCTTTTGAAAAAGTTGGTAATTATAAAGGGGTTTATCATGTGCTTAATGGTCTTATTAGCCCTGCAGATAATATAGGTCCTGATAATATTAATTTATCTAGTTTAGTAAAAAGAGTTGAAGAGGCTAAAAAACCTGAATTAATATTAGCTTTAAAATCAACAATTGAAGGAGAAACAACAACATTATATATTAAGAAAATATTTGAAAAAAAGAATGTGTTAATATCTAGATTATCATATGGTATTCCAATGGGCGCTGAAATAGATTATTTAGATATAATAACACTAGATAAAGCCTTAGAAGATAGAAAGAAAATAAGTGATTAAATAATTATTTTTTTCATATAGTTAAATGGAGAAACTTATGAAAAAAATAATTTTTATAGTAATTAAGAAAATAATATTAGCTGTTTTTTTAGTATATGCATTTAATTTGTTGGTAAGCGGATTAAAAATATTTATTCCTATAAATGTAATTACAGTAAGTGTTGTAGCGTCTTTAGGAATGAGTGGACTTTTGGCATTAGTAGCGATTTATTTTGTTTTGTTATAGGAGGATTTGTGGAAGTAAAAGTTTTAGAAAATTTTGTAAAATATTATCATGAGAATAAATTATCTCATGCTTATTTAATTGAAACAAATAATTTAGAAAATTGTTTTAATGATTTATTAGTTGTTATTAAACAAATTTTTTGTCAAAACGAGTTTAGTGAAAAATGTAATAAATGTAATATTTGTAATTTAATTGAACAAAACTACTTGCCATCGTTAATTGTTATTAGTCCAAATGGGATGAATATAAAAAAGGAACAGATTTTAGATTTAAAAAAACAATTTAGTACCGTTCCAATTTATACAAAAGAAAATATTTATGTTATAAAAAATGCTGAAAAATTAAATGGAGCATCAGCAAATACAATGCTTAAGTTTTTGGAAGAACCTGAACCAAATATTATTGGCTTTTTCATAACTGATAATGCAAATAATGTAATATCTACGATAAGAAGTAGATGTGAAGTAATAAGGGCTATATATAAAAGTAATGAATTAGATTCTAAAACTTTAATAAGTAATGAGTATAAAGATTATTTTGATATAGCTGTTAAATATTTAGAAAAAATAGAAGTAGAAAAAAAAGATGGAATAATGTATAATAGAGATATAGTTTTAAATAAATTTAATGAAAGAAATGACATAAAAACTATATTTAAAATTATTCTTATTATTTATGAAGAGTTATTGAATAAAAACTTAGGTTTGGAAAACAATTTAGATTTGGAAGTATTAAATAAATTTAGTTTTTTAAACTATAATGAAATAATACATAGAATTAAAATGTTAATTAGATATATTGAAGATATTGATAGTAATGTAAATATAGAATTGTTATTAGATAAATTTGTGATAGAGTTGGGTGATTACAATGAATAAAGTATATGGAGTTAAATTTAATAATATTGATAAAAAATATTATTATTTGAGCGATGAAGATTATGAAGTTGGATCTTTGGTTTTAATTAATACTGAAAGAGGTTTACAACTTACAAAAGTAGTACAAATTCTTGAAGATGTTAAACCTAAAGAAGAAATGGAAAAAATTGAAAGATTAGCAACTGAAGAAGAATATGATGCGTATTTAACTAATTTAAAAGATGCAGATAAGGCTTTAAAAAAATGTATTGAATATGCTAAAGACTTAGGACTAGAAATGAATGTTGTAAGTGCTCAATTTAATTTAGATCGAAGCCAATTATTATTTAATTTTACTGCTGATGGAAGAATAGATTTTAGAGATCTAGCTAAAAAACTTGCAGGTATTTATCACACTAGAATTGAGTTAAGACAAATTGGAGCTCGTGATAAAGCTAAAGAAATAGGTGGAATTGGTGTTTGTGGTGGAGAATTATGTTGTCTTAGATTTTTAAGAAAAATGGATACTATAAGTATGAATATGGCTAAGAATCAAAATTTGGCATTGAATCCTTCAAAAATCAATGGAGCTTGTGGAAGGCTTTTGTGTTGTTTAGCATATGAGGATGAAGCATATATTGAAGCAGCCAGTAAATTACCTAAAGCCGGAGATAAAATAATTACATCTTTTGGTGAAGCACAAGTATTAAGTGTAGATATAATAAATCATCGTGGTAAAATTTTATTAAATGGAGAAAAAATAGATTATGATTTCGAAAGTGAAAAATGATCTATTTGATTATAAAAATAGATATATTATGCAAATGAAGGATGGTTTTAAGTTTTCACTTGATTCACTTTTGCTTGCAGAATTTGTTAATATAAAAAAAGATGATAAAAAAATATTAGATATGTGTACGGGAAATGCTCCGGTACCTTTGGTTTTGAGTTTAAAATCTGATGCGGAAATTATAGGTTTTGAAATACAAAAAGAAATTAGTGAATTAGCCTTAGAGTCAGTAAAAATTAATGGTTTAGAAAAAAATATTAAAATAATAAATGATGATATTAAAAACATAGATAATTATTTTGATAGTAATACATTTGATATAATAACATGTAATCCACCATATTTTAAAACAAAAGAAAATGGATATAGAAATAAAAACGATTTTTTATCATTAGCTCGTCATGAAATTGCCATTAATTTAGAGACAATTTTTAAGATTGCAAGTAAATATCTGAAAAGTAATAAAGCGTTTTATTTAGTTCATCGTGTAGAAAGATTAGATGATATAATAGTTTTAGCACGAGAAAATAAAATGAATGTTAAAGAATTACAATTTATTTCAACTAAAAAAGAAAAGGCTGTGAACACAATTTTGGTTAAGTGTGTTAAAAATGGCAAACCTGGAATTAAATTGAGAAAAGAGATTTGTGTTGATAACCTAGATACTTATCAACATTTATTTGAAAGTGAGGTTATTTAAATGAAATTAGTGGTAGGATTAGGAAATCCTGGTAAAGAATATGATAAGACTAGACATAATATTGGCTTTATGGTTTTAGACGATTACTTAGGGAATGTGAAATGGTCAACTAAATTTAATGCATTGTATTATGAATGTGTTATAAATCAAGAAAAAGTTTTATTTGTTAAACCTTTAACTTACATGAATAATTCTGGTAATGCAGTTGGTGAATTTGTTAGATATTTTAATATAGATATGAAAGATATTTTAGTTATACAAGATGATTTAGATTTAAATGTCGGAGATTATAAATTAAAATGTCATTCATCAAGTGGAGGCCATAATGGTATAAAATCTATTATTAGTTCTTTAGGAAATCAAGATTTTTCAAGGCTGAAGGTTGGAATTGGAAGTGTTAAAAAAGATCAAGTTATAGATTATGTGTTAGGTAAATTTAGTAAGATAGAGTTACAAACATTAAATAGTGAATTTATTACTTTTGGAAAAATAATAGATTCATTTATAAGGGTAGGAATAGATAAAACAATGAATGTTTATAATACTAAATAAAGAGGTAATATGAATTTTTTAGACGAATATTTTAAATACGAAATTGGAACAGAAATATCTGGTTTAACAAATGAGTTAAACATTTTTTTCGTGGAAAAATTGAGTCAAAAATATGATAGAAATATTATCGTATTAACTAGTTCTTTGTTTGAAGCTAATAAAATATATGATGAATTAGTTAAAATACATGAAAATACATTACTTTTTCCAATGGATGATTTTTTATCATCAATGATTATAGCAAGTAGCCCAGAATTAAAGTATAAAAGGTTGGAGACTTTAGATAAAATAAAAGATAATAAAAAATATATAATTGTAACTAATTTAATGGGATATTTAAAATATTTACCTAGTAAAGATATTAAGAATTATTTTGAGGTACGTAAAAATGATCTCATAAAAAGGGATGAGTTAGTAAGTAAAATTGATGAACTTGGTTACCATCGAGAATCTTTGGTTACTATGTCCGGTGAATATGCTGTTCGTGGATTCATTTTGGATTTATATCCGATAGATTTTGAACATCCGATTAGAATTGAATTTGATGGAAATGTTATAGATAATATTAAATATTTTAATGAAAATACGCAAATGTCAATGGAAGATATTTCATCTATAAAAATAAAAGCAATTGATGAAATTGTATCAAGTGATAAAAATTCTTTATTTGATTATGCTAATAACCCTTTGGTGGTTTATGTAGATAAATCACAGATTGATGCCTCATTTACACATTTGTATGATGATATACTTGAATATAAAAAATCCAATAATATTAGTGAAGATATTATGTATTCTTTTGATGATATAAAAGATAATGATAAAATATTTGTTAATTTATTTTCAACCGGAGGCCTTGATTTAAAGGCTCAAAGTGTAATAAACTATAAAGAAAATTTTGAAAAATTAACAAGTGATTATAATAATTGGGTTAAAGACGGAAAGATAGTTTATTTTTATTTAAGTAATAATAATGAAAAAAAGAAATTATTAAAGATAATCCCTAGTGCAAATATAGTCATGAAAGAATTATCACATGGATTTATACTTGATAAGTATGTGGTAATTTCTGAAAATGATATTGAAGATGTAAAATTAGTCAAAGGAGTTTATAAAAATAATTTTCATGTTGGTAAAAGAATTAAAGATTTTAATCAATTAGAAAAAGGCGATTATGTAGTTCATATATCACATGGAATTGGTATTTATCAAGGAATAACGACTTTAACTGTTCGTGGTGTTCAAAAAGACTTTTTAACAATTTATTATGAAGGTACAGATAAAATTTATGTGCCTGTAGAAAAAATAGATTTAATTTATAAATATACTGGTAAAGATGGTGTTAAACCTAAACTTAATAAACTTGGGAGTACTAATTGGGAAAAAACTAAGAAATATATTTCTGAAAAAGTTAAAGATATTTCAAGAGAATTAATTCTACTTTATAAAAAACGATTAGAATTAAAAAAGAAACCTTATAGTGATTATCCTGAAGAAGATGTATTTGCTAGTGAATTTAAATATAATTTAACTCCAGATCAAAAGAAAGCAGTCGTAGAAATAAATAATGACTTGAAAAAAAATAATCCAATGGATAGGTTACTATGTGGTGATGTTGGTTTTGGCAAAACTGAAGTAGCAATGCGAGCAATGTTTAAGGCAGTTTTAAATAATGAACAAGTGCTTTATTTATGCCCTACGACCATTCTTTCAAAACAACAATATAATGTTGCTAAGGAAAGATTTAAAAATTGGCCAATAGAAATTGCTTTATTAAATCGACACATAAGTGCTCGAGAAACTCATAGAGTACTTGATGATTTAAAAAATGGTAGAATAGATATACTATTTGGAACACATAGAATACTAAGTGATGATATTGTTTGTAAGAATTTGGGCATGCTTGTAGTTGATGAAGAGCAAAGATTCGGAGTTACACATAAAGAAAAAATAAAAACTATGAAAAGCGATGTTAATGTTTTAACTCTAAGTGCAACACCAATACCTAGAACTTTAAAAATGGCGATGTCAGGACTTAGAGATTTATCAATTATTGATACTCCACCAGTTAATAGATATCCAGTTCAAACTTATGTAGCAGTAGAAGATGACTTTTTAATTAAAGATGCAATTTATAAAGAACTAGCTAGAAAAGGACAAGTATTTATTCTTTACAATAGAGTGGAAACTATTGAAAAATATATGAATCATATTCATGAAATTGTACCTGATGCAAGAATTACTTTTGCTCATGGTAAGATGGAAAAGGACGAACTAGATAATATAATGTCTTCATTTATTAATTATGAATATGATATATTAATATGCACAACAATAATAGAAAGTGGAATTGATATTCCAAATGTAAATACTTTAATTATTCATGATGCAGAAAATTTCGGTTTAAGTCAACTTTATCAAATTCGAGGTCGTGTTGGTCGTAGTGATAAAATTGCATATGCATATTTGATGTATGAAAAAAATAAAATGTTAAATGATATTGCAATTAAAAGGCTTAATACTATAAAAGAATTTACTGAACTTGGTAGTGGTTATAAAATTGCAATGCGAGACTTAAGTCTAAGAGGTGCCGGGGATATATTCGGAGCATCTCAAGCAGGGTTCGTAGATAGTGTTGGTATTTCTTTATATATGAAAATGATTGAAGATGAAATTAAACGTCAACAAGGTGAGTTTGTTGAAGAAGAAGATACTGATACACAAGCTTTAATAAATGTGAGTACTCATATAAGTGATTCTTATGTAACTGATGAAGATATTAAAATTGAAATACATCAAAAGATTAATGAAATCGATTCTTATGAAAAGATGTTAGAAATTAAGAATGAACTTGAAGATAGATTTGGAAAAGTAACTGATGATATGCTCGTTTATATGTATGAAGAGTGGTTTGAAAAGCTTGCTAAAAAATATAATATTAAACAAGTTGTTCAAACTGATAGAAGTATTGAAATTACTTTACCCGAAGAAATATCTAATGGTATTAAAGGAGATAAACTTTTAATTGAGGCAATGAATTTATCAAGATCATTTAATATAAAATATGTTAATAAAAGAATTAGTATTTTACTTTATACTAAGGATCTACCTAAACATTTTATATTTTATATAGTTACTTTATTAGAAAAAATACTTTAATACATAAAAAAAATAATTTGCTCCACAATAAGTAATGAAGTGGAGTGAATTTTTTTGAAACAAACTGGTGTAACAAGGAAAATAGATGAACTTGGAAGGATAGTAATTCCAAAGGAAATTAGAAAAAATTTAGGTATTAGAAATGGTGAGGCTTTAGAGATATTTACTAATGAAGATAGTATTATATTAAAAAAATATTTTGAGGTACGAAAATATGAAGATTTAAGTGGTAAGTTATGTGAACTTATTAAAAATATTTATAATGTTGATTTAGTAATAACTGATAGAGAAAAAGTTATTAGTTCTTCAAATAAAGAAATTGTGGAAAACTCTAAACTTAATAACAAATTTTTAGAGCTTATTGATAATAGAGAAATGTTTATAAGTAAAGAGTTATCCACAATAAATTTTGGAAATGATGTTAGTGGCTATTATACAGTTGTACCAATTATTGCATCTAGTGATTCTTTGGGACTTGTTATTTTAATTAGTGCAAGTGGAAATGACTATACTTTTTTAGGAAAACTACTAGCAAAGATTATTGCTGATAAAATTGATATATTTTAACTTGAATTAAACTTAAATGTATGGTAAACTATGTTTAGTTTAGCGAGGAAGGAAAGAGTAGGTATCATTCGTTTCATAGAGATTTCTTGGTTGGTGGAAAAGAAAAAATGAAGATATTCGAATATGGCTCTGGAGTTAAGATCGGGTAATTACGTTATAAATTTTTAAGTTGCATGATAAATCATGAATTAAGGTGGTACCGCGGGTTATACTCGTCCTTAGTTTATGATTTTTTTGTTGGAGGAAATATGAGAAAGTTTGAAAAAATAAGTTATCCTGAATTTGTTAAAGTTTTTGGAGATAATAAAACTTTGTATGATGATTATATGCTCCCTTTAAGAGGGACGAAATGTAGTGCAGGTTATGATTTTTTTGCCATAAAAGATTATGTTATTAAACCTAATGAGATTGTGAAGATACCAACTGGCTATAAGGCTACTTTTGAAAGTGATGAAATGCTTATGATCGTGGTAAGAAGTAGTGTGGGTTTCAAATATAATGTTAGGCTTACTAATCAAGTAGGTATTATTGAAAGTGATTATTATAATAATCGTGATAATGAAGGCCATATGTGGGTATGTTTACAAAATCATGGTGATAAAGAATATATAATAAATAAGGGTGATGCTTATGCTCAAGGGATATTCGTTAAATTTTTAACAACTGATGATGATAATGTTAAAACACTTAGAACTGGTGGTATAGGTAGCACAAATAAAAAGAAAGAAGGAAGAGAAAATGAATAAAAAATATTACATAACAACACCAATATATTATCCAAGTGCTGATTTTCATATTGGACATTGTTATACAACTATTATTGCAGATGCTATTGCAAGATATAAAAGATTAAATGGATACGATGTGTTTTTCCAAACTGGAACTGATGAACATGGAGCTAAAATTGAACAAAAAGCTAAGGATGCTGGTGTAACGCCAAAAGAATATGTTGATGTTATAATCGAAAATGCTAAAAATTTATGGAAAAGTTTAAACATTTCATATGATTATTTTATTAGAACTACTGACGAATCACATGTTAAAGCTGTTCAAAAAATATTTAGAAAATTATATGACCAAGGGGATATTTATAAGGGGTCTTATGAAGGACTATATTGTGTTCCTTGTGAATCATTTTGGACAGCAACTCAACTTGTTGATGGTAAATGTCCAGATTGCGGTCGCGAGGTTAAAAATGTTACTGAAGAAGCATACTTTTTTAGATTATCTAAATATCAAGATAAATTAGTTGAATTATATGATAAGAATCCGGAATTTATTTTACCAGTTTCAAGAAAAAATGAACTAGTAAATAATTTCATTAAACCTGGTCTTGAAGATTTATGTGTATCAAGAACTTCGGTTAAATGGGGAATTCCTGTAGATTTTGACCCAAAACATGTAATTTATGTATGGATTGATGCATTATCAAACTATATTACATCTTTAGGATATCCAGATGAAAATGCACCATTATTTAAAAAATATTGGCCAGCTGACTTACATTTAGTAGGTAAAGAAATTACAAGGTTCCATGCAATTATTTGGCCAGCACTTCTTATGGCTTTAGGAATTGAAATACCTCACCAAGTGTTTGGACATGGATGGTTAATTATAAATGGTGGAAAAATTTCTAAATCATTAGGAAATTACAAAGATCCAAGAGAATATATTAATGCTTATGGTGTTGATGCAGTTAGATATTTTGCACTAAGAGAAGTATCTTTTGGTAGTGATGGTAATTTTTCTGAAGAAGCATTAATTAATAGAACAAATGCAGATTTAGTAAATAATTTAGGAAATTTAGTTAATAGAACTATAAGTATGAGTCACAAATACTTTGATGGGGTGGTAGAAAATCCAAAAGTAAATGAAGAGATAGATAATGACTTAATTGATGCCGTTACAAACTTAAAGATAAAAGTCGATGAAAAAATGGATGGTTTAAAAGTTAATGAGGCTTTAGAAGAAATATTTGAAGTATTAAAAAGATGTAATAAATATATCGATGAAACGACTCCATGGATACTTGCTAAAGATGAAGCAAAGCAAGATAGATTAAAAACTGTTTTATATAATATTTTAGAAAGTATTAGAGTATGTGCAATACTTCTTGAACCGTTTATTAATGTAACAAGTGAAAAAATATTAAATGAACTTAATACAAATGAAAGAAGTATTGAAAGTATTAATGAATTTGGTAATTTAGAGTGTGGAATTACTTTAAATAAACCGGAAATACTATTTAATAGGATTGAGATTAATGAATAATTATTTTGTTGATACGCATTGTCATATATTTAAATCTGATTATGAAAATATAGATGAAGTTTTAAAAAATGCAAGTAATAATCATATAAAATATGTCATTAATAATGGAAGCAATAATAAATTTAATAAAGAAGTATTAGATTTAACTAAAAAATATCCAAATATGTATGGTGCAATTGGTATTCATCCAGAAGATGTTGATGATGCAATACAAGAAGATATTAAGTTTATTGAAGATAATTTAAGTAATGAAAAAATAGTAGCAATCGGAGAAATTGGTTTGGATTATTACTATACTAAAGATAATAAAGAAGAACAAATTAAATTGTTTGAAACTCAATTAGCTTTAGCAGAAAAATATAATTTACCTGTGATTGTACATTCAAGAGATGCTACAGAAGATACAATTAATTCTTTAAAGAAATTTAATTGTAAAGGTGTAATTCATTCTTTTTCTGGAAGTTTAGAAACTGCAAGAATATATATTAAAATGGGATATTTATTAGGTGTAAATGGAGTTATTACCTTTAAAAATGCTAAGATAAAAGAAGTGATTAAAGAGGTTGGTCTTGAAAATTATATTTTAGAAACTGATAGTCCATATCTTACTCCAGAACCTTTTAGAGGTAAACAAAATAATCCAGGACATGTATTTGAAATTGCCAAGTTTGTAGCTGATTTATATAATATTTCATTAGAAGAGTTAGCAAAAAAAACAAATAAAAATATTGCTATTATGTATAAAAAGATGAAGTTAGATTAATTTTAAACTTTATCTTTTTTTGACTAATTTAAAAATGAAACTTTTTTGTAAAATATTGTCAATTGCTTTATTAACATATTAATGTTATAATTTAATTGTCCAGTGAAAGGTGGATATTAAATGAAAGTAGTAAATTATTTCGTTAGAATGTCAATTGTTATATTTATGCTTGTGATTGCTAAAAGCAGTTCAGATACAAAAATGGCTATTGTTGAAAATGATAATTTGAATAAAACTGTTAATTTAACAACTATGGCTATGAAAATAATTGAAGTTGAAGATACAATTAAATATACTCCCATAGCAACATATACTGGAGATTTAACTGGGTATGCATATAATTGTCCATTATGTAATGGAACTCTTGGATGTATGCCAAAATATAATATAAAAGATGGAACAACAACATATAAAGATTATGAATATGGAGAAGTAAATATTGTTGCTTCAAGTAAGAATTTAGCTTGTGGATCTATTGTAAGATTTACAAGTAACAGAGTTGGTGAAGGTGAACAATTTGCTATCGTACTTGATCGTGGAGTTGGTGGCTATGCTCTTGATTTACTTACACCAAGTGAAGAATATGCTTCTAGAAATATAGGTAGAAGTAAAATAACATATGATGTTTTAAGGAGCGGGTGGGAATAAACCCCACTCGAATTTTTTTATGAAAGCAAAAAAGAGTTTGGGACAAAATTTTTTAATTGATAATAATGTAATCAATAAAATTGTTGATGAAGTTTCAGCATGTAATAATGATTTAATTATTGAAATTGGGCCAGGCAGAGGTGCCCTTACAAGTAAACTTAAGAAAAAAGGATCTAATGTTATTGCATATGAGTTAGATACTGACTTAAGTAATATATTAAGTAAGTTAGAAGATGATAAGTTACATGTAATTTATAAAGATTTTTTAAATAGTAATATCAATGACGATATTAAAGATATAAAATATAACAATTTATATTTAGTAGGAAATCTTCCTTATTATATAACGACTCCGATTATTGAACATGTTATAAAAGAAAATATAAATTTTACTAAGTTTACTATTATGATTCAAAAAGAAGTTGCGGATAGATTTATGGCTCATGAAAAAACTAAAAATTATGGATACATAACTTTAGTGCTTAAATATTATTTTGATATAAGTAAAGTATGTGATGTTTCTAAATATGCGTTTAATCCAGTTCCCAAAGTGGAAAGTAGTGTAATAAGTTTTACTCCTAGAAAAAATAAATTAGATGTTAATGTTGAAAGTTATTTTAAGTTTTTAAAAAACGCATTTAGATTAAAACGGAAAAACTTGAAAAATAATTTAAGTGGTATGTATGATTTAGAAAAAGTAGAAGAAGTACTAGAAAAATATGGACTTGATTTAAGTGTTCGAGCAGAAGAGTTATCAGAAGAAATATTAGTAGATTTGTGTAAAAATATAAGTTAGAATTCTTAAATGAGAATTCTTTTTTTTGTTGTAGCATATTATTTAATGGTGATATATATTTTGAATATAGAAAAGGGTGATTATGTAACTAGAAACAGTTATGATAATGATACTGTTTTTAAAGTTATTAATATTAAAAATGGTGTATATTATTTAAAAGGTGTTGAAGTAAGATTAATTGCGGATGCTGAAGTAACTGATTTAAGAAAAGAGGAAAATATAAATGAAGATAATGTAATAGATGATATTGATTTATTAGATGATAATCTTGATCGAGGAGAGTTTTTTTATTTGCCAGCAAAAGTTCTACATATCGATTCAGATGAAGAGTATTTATCGAGATGTTTAAAGTTTTATAAAAAAAATGGTATTATGGGAATTGGTAAAAAGATAAATGAAAAAAATGTTTATGAACAATTACCAATGCTTTTAAAAGAATTTAAACCTGATATTGTTATAATTACTGGACATGATGCTTATTATAGAAAAAAAGGTGATGCTAAAGATATAAATAATTATAAAAATTCTCTTTATTTTGTAAAAGCTGTTAAGACTGCTAGAAACTATGAAAAAAGTCATGAAAAGTTAGTTGTTATTGCTGGAGCTTGCCAAAGTGATTATGAAGAGCTAATAAAAGCTGGTGCTAACTTTGCGTCGAGCCCTAAAAGAGTTAATATTCACGCCTTAGATCCTGCAATTATAGCTAGTACCATAGCTTTAACAGAAAGAAATAAGGAAATCGATTTAAAGAAATTACTTGAAAAAACTAAATATAAAGAAGATGGTATGGGAGGTCTTATTTGTAATGGTCTTATGTATGTGGGATATCCAAGATAAGGAGAAATTATGAATATTAATATAATAAAAAATGAAATAAATAACAAACTTAATAGTAAAGTATTAGTATCTGTGTATGGAATGCGTAATAGAGTTAACAAACTAGAAGGAATATTATATAAAACGTATCCTAATCTTTTTACAGTATTAGTGGATGGAGAAGAAAAAAGTTTTTGTTATAGAGATGTTATAACTGGTGATGTAAAAATAAATTATTTATAAATTTAAAAAAATTTGTTGCAAAAATGATAATTATGTTTTAAAATTAAGGTAGTAAAACAACATAAGGAGGTAGTATTATGGAAATAACAAGACTAGAGGTTTACAGAAGAGAAAAAGAAGGTTCAAGATTAAAAGCGTTTGTAGATTTTACACTTGATGACTGTTTAGCTATAAGAGGAGCTAAAATAATTGAAGGAAATTCAAGATTGTTTGTTTCTATGCCTGGTAAATTAAATAAAGATGGTAAAGAAGAAAATGTCGTTTTCCCTACAAACAAAGAAACTAGAGAAAAATTTGAAAAAGTTATTTTAGATGAATATAATAGAATATTAAATGAAGAAGTTAGCGAATAGTTAACTTTTTTGTTTGTAATTTCATAAAATTTTGTCCTTGACATATAATGTATATGTGTTATATAATTAGATCTGTCGCTAAAAAAGGAGTGATTATTTATGTTATATAGTATACAATATGTTTATGGAAAAGATAAAAGTGAAAAAGAAGTTCTTGAGGGAGCAAAAGTAATATCATTTGATGGAAGATATACTTTTATTCAAGAAATATATGTTGGATTGGAATTCTCATTAGAGGATATTTTAAACAATAGTGTTAATGCTCATGCAATTGGAGTAAAAAATCTTGAAGTATTTAAAAATAAATATGAAAAACTAGGAGCAGTTGGAGTTATTTATTTTCCAGGCACAGATAAATATGAGTTTTTAGAAGATGGAGATATTGTTATTCCATGGGTTAGTTCATTAATGGTTCAAAAATCTTTAGATGCTGCATTAAAACCTTATAGAAAATCAGCGACAGAAAGTATAGTAAAGGAAAGAATGGCGGCTTATGTAGATCATTTAGGAGCAGAAAATCCACTAGTAGAATTAAATGATTTATCTTTAAATAGACATGTATCAAATAGATAGAATATTCTGTCTATTTTTTTCATATTATTTATTGGTGATATTAATGGGAGAAGCTAGTTTTGGAACACAGGAAGTAAAAATTGTTGATAGAAATAATATTAGTATAAATGGTGTTAATAAAATAGTTAGTTTTGATGATGAAGAGTTTTTGATGGAAACGGTAATGGGAAATTTAAGAATATTAGGTAATGGTCTTGAATTATTAAAATTAGACACTGTAGATGGAAATGTAAAGATTAAAGGGAAGATTAATTCATTTATGTATATTGATGGTAAAACTAAAAATAAAGAAGAAAGTATTATAACAAAATTGTTTAAATGAATAGCTATATTCAAGTAATATCTTTCTTGATATCTTTTATATATGGAATAATATTTTATTTATTTACAAGATTTAATAAATATATGTTAATTAATAAAAATAATGTTATTAAGTTGTTGGTAACATTAGTTTTTGTTATAGATATGGTGATTTTATATATTTATGTTATGTATAAAGTTAATTTTGGAATGATACATCCGTATTTTGTTGCTGTTGTTTTAGTGGGCTATATTTTTATGATGATTTTGTATGATAAGTGCTCTATGTTAATTAAAAGATGTTTAAAAAAGTTAAGAATTAAATAGTCTTTTTTGTAAAATTATTGTCAATGAAGTAATTCGTGAATATAAATTGTTTACAAGTTTATAAATTTTAATTATAATTCAGATAAGAATGGGGAGGATGTCCGGATATGAAAAAAACAAAAAAAGAAAAAAAACGGCTTTTTGTTATTTCCGTTGTTATAATTCTTCTTGTTGTGTCTTTAGTTAGTTCTGTAGCTGGAGATTGGACTAAAATAATGGAAAATAAAAGTAAAATTACAAGTTTAAATAAACAATATAATGATTTATTAAGTGAAGAAGAAAAATTAGTAAGTGAAGTTACTAAGTTGCAAGATGACGATTATATTGTTAGATTTGCAAAAGAAAAGTTTTTGTACTCAGAAAATGGTGAACTTATCATAAGAATGAACTAAAATTCATTCTTTTTTATGATATCATCTATTAAGCCATATTCTTTAGCTTCTTTGGCATTTAGAAAATTGTCCCTTTCGGTGTCTTCATATATTTTTTCAATTGGTTGGTGAGTATTATTTGATAAAATTCTATTTAATTTTTCTTTTAATTTAATAATTCTTTCGGCTGCAATTTTAATGTCTGTTGCTTGGCCTTGAGCTCCTCCGAGAGGTTGATGAATCATAACTTCGGCATTTGGAAGAACATATCTCTCATCTCCGGAAGATAGTAAAAATGCTGCCATACTTGCACACATTCCAACTCCGATTGTTATAACTTTGCTTTCGATAAATCTCATTGTGTCATATATACCCATTCCAGATGTTATAGCTCCACCTGGAGAATTAATATATAAATAAATATTTTCATGACTTATATTATCTAAATAGAGTAATTCACTTATTATTATGTTTGATATTGTATCATCAATTTCCCCGGTTAAAAATATAATTCTATCTTGTAAAAGTCTAGAATATAAGTCGTATGCATATTCTTTATTGTTAGTTTTTGTTATTACTGTTGGAATTATATTCAAAATAGATCACCTAAGTAAATAATAGTAAATAATGTTAATTTTTATTCACAAATTTATAAAAAATTGATATAATTATAAAGAATAGAGGTTGATTAGATGGATATAGTTAAAATTACATTTAATGATAATACTGTTCATGAGTATAAAAAAGGTACTTCTTTTTATGATGCAAGTAAAGATTATAATATGGATAATATTGTAGGTTATAAAATAAATAATGAAGTATTTTCTTTGGATAATAAAATACTTGAAGATGAAAAAATAGAGTTTATAAATACTAATGATTTAATTGGTAATAGAATATATAAAGCCGGATTAAAGTTTTTGTTTTTAGTTTCTTTGCAAGAAGTTTTTAATGACTTTGATGTTGTTTATGAACATAGTGTTCCAAGGGGAATGCTGGGAGTTTTAAAAGGACCAAGAATTTTAAGCCATGAAGATATATCAAAAATTAAAGCTAGAATGTGCAAACTTATTAGTGATAATGAGCTAATAACTAAATTAAATGTTTCACCAAAAGATGCAATAAAGTATTTTAATAACAGAAAAGAGTATGAAAAAGCTAATAATATCCAAAATATAAGTGATAAGGTAGTTAATTTATATAAGCTAAAAAATAATTTGAATTATTTTTACTCATTAATGCCTTACAGTACGGGGGCTTTAGAAAAGTTTGAGTTAGTTTATTTGGGAAATAATAGAATAATATTGTTATTTCCTACAACTAGAAGCAATGGTATGGTTCCTGAATATGTTCACTATGATAAAATAATTGAAAGTTTTATGGATGGAAAAAATTGGTTAAACAACTTAAATATGCCATATATTACAGACTTAAATAAAGATGTAGGTAATGGTAAAATAATTAACTTTATTAAGTCTTGCGAATTAATGTTTAATTTAAATATATCTGATGTTGCTAGAATTATTGAAGATAGAAAAGATGTTAAATTTATTTTAATAGCTGGACCTTCTTCAAGCGGAAAAACTACTACTACAAGTAGATTAGCTTCTTATTTTGAGGCTTTAGGTTATAATCCGATAAAAATAAGTTTAGATGATTATTTTGTTGATCGAGAAGAAACTCCGAAAGATGAATTTGGCAATTATAATTTTGAATGCTTAGAGGCTTTAGATGTTAAGTTGTTTAATGAAAATTTGAATAATTTATTAAAAGGTGAAAGTGTTAAATTTCCAAAGTATAATTTTATGACTGGATTAAGGGAATACTATAAAGAAGAAATAAAAATGACTGATAAAAGTATTTTCTTAATTGAAGGATTACATGCATTGAATGAAAATTTAACAAAGGAAATTGGAGAAAAATATAAGTTTAAAATTTATTTGAGTCCTTTTATTCCTTTAAGTATAGATAAATATAATTATGTATCAACAATTGATTTAAGATTACTTAGAAGAATAGTGAGAGATAATAGAACGAGGGGTTATGATGTAATTAAAACAATAGATAATTGGCAAAGTGTAAGAAATGGAGAAGAAAAGTATATTTTCCCATATATACACCAAGCAAATGTTATTATTAATACAGCGTTAGCCTATGAAGTTGGGGTTTTAAAGGTTTATGTTGAGCCATTGCTTTTATCGGTAAGTGTTGATAGCATTTATTATGAAGAAGCAAGAAGATTAGTGGATTTTTTAAAACAATTTTTCCCAATACCGGGAGAATATGTTAATGATGAATCAATATTGCGAGAATTTATAGGAGGAAGATATAATGATTAAAGTAGCAATTAATGGTTTTGGTAGAATTGGTAGATTAGCATTTAGACAAATAGTTACACAAACTGATTTTGATATTGTGGCTATTAATGACTTGACAAGTGCAGAAGATTTAGCTTATTTAGTTAAATATGATACTGTTCATGGAAGCTTTCATGAAGATGAAATTAAAGCTGAAGGAAATGAAATAGTTGTTGCAGGTGTTAAAAGAATTAAAGTTTTTAGTGAAACTGATCCTGCAAATTTACCTTGGGGAGAACTTGGAATTGATTTAGTGCTTGAATGTACTGGTAAGTTTACTGCAAAGGAAGATGCAATGAAACATATTACAGCGGGAGCTAAAAAGGTATTAATTAGTGCACCGGGAAAAGGTGAAATGAAAACTGTCGTTTATGGTGTTAATGATAATGTTTTATCAAATGAAGACGTTATTGTTAGTGCTGCAAGTTGTACAACAAATTGTTTAGCACCTGTACTTAATATTTTACAAAAAAATATTGGTATTAAAAAAGGTTTTATGACAACAGTTCATGCTTATACAAATGACCAAGCAACTCTTGACATTGCTCATAAAAAGGGCATTAAATCTAGACGTGGTAGAGCTTGTGCTCAAAATATTGTTCCATCTAGTACTGGCGCTGCTAAGGCTATTGGTTTAGTTATTCCTGAACTTTTAGGAAAACTTGATGGTAATGCACTAAGAGTTCCAACTGCTGATGGTTCTGTTGTGGATTTAACACTAGAACTTTCTCGAAATACAACTGTTGAAGAAATTAATAAATTATTTCAAGATAATCAAAATGAAACAATTAAGTTTACTATGGATCCAATTGTTTCAAGCGATTGTTTAGGTAAAAAAGTTGGTGCTATAGTTGATGGTCTTTCAACAAGTATTGTTGAATCTGATGGCGCACAGTTAGTTAAAGTACTTGCTTGGTATGATAATGAATATGGTTATACTGCACAAATGCTTAGAACTGCTAAGAAAATGTTTCAATAATAAAAAAAACTCTCAATAAATTTTGAGAGTTTTTTTTGTGATTTTTAAAAATGGGTCATTAAACGTCTTAAAAATGGTATATCGCAAATTTAATGTTTTAAAATTATTTATTTTAGAATTGATTTATTATAAGGTTTTCTTTCATTTGTTCTACATGTTAGATAATCTATACTTGTTTCGTAATAATCAGCAAGTATGTTTATTTTTTCTAAAGAAATAGCATTTATTCCTAGCTCGTATTTATTATATTGTTGTTGTGTTATTCCAAGTAGGTTAGCAACATCTTTTTGGTATAAATCATGGTCTTCTCTAATTTCTTTTAATCTTGATATATTGATAGAGTTATTTCTTTCTTTTAAACTTATTTATTAATCTGTTACCAACTAATTCATTTAATAAATCTTTATTCGTTATGTAATAAAGTATTAAAGAGGCAAGCCCAATACCCGCTAGGGCAAGTAACATTGGTAATTTTCTAGTTATGTGATTAAATACTAATGGCTTCAAAATTAAGCATATTATTACTAAGATAACAATAGTTACTATTAGTTTTGGTATTGATTTTAATGTTTCTTTGTAACTAAAGTTATATTTGTGATGTAAAGTGTAAAGTGGAATAGCAAGTGATAGTAAATAACCAATTGTTGTTGCAAGTATTGCACCATAGAATGGATAAATACCTAGTTTATTAAATAAGAATATTAATGGAATATCTAATAATGTTTTGGTAATTAGACCAGTTGCACAAGAGATGTAAATTAGTTTTGTTTTAGATAGTCCTTGAAGAGCACTACATATCATTATGTAAGCAGAATCTAATATGGCAAGTAGGATTGTATATTTGAATATTAATGGTCCATAGAAACTTTCCCCATAAAATATTGTCCATACTTGTTTTGAAAATATACTTAAGAATATTGATAAGGGTAATATGACATATAATAGTACTTGTAATGTTTTATTAAAATCTTGATTAACCTTTTTCATATCTTTTTTTGTATATGATTCTACGATTGTAGGTATTAAGCTTATTACAAGTCCAGTTGCAATTGCTGTTACTACACTCACTAGTTTACTTCCCCAGGTGGTAAATACTGATGAAATTGTTTCAATATCTTGGGCTGGATAACCAATCCAATTTAATCCTTTGATAACTAATATCATATCAACAGTGTTATAAATACTATTGGCAACATTTATAATTATAAAAGGAATACAATAACCAATTAATTTTTTTAAGATTGTTTTCTTTTCAGTTGCAGATACTTCTTCGTAAGGTACAAATAATTCTTTTTTTACTTTGTTTGTTTTAATAAGAAGGTATAGATATGAAACTAAAGCCCCGGCACAAGCTCCGAATACAGCAATACCTACGGCCTCTGCAGTTGATAAATGAAATACTTTTAATGCTAGGTAAGATCCTACGATTATAATTAAGACTCTTACAAATTGTTCAATTACTTGACCAATTGATGGAGCCGTTATATAATGATGTCCTTGTAAGTAGCCTCGAAATATACTTAAAAGAGGAACAACTAATATGGCAAATGATACACATCTAATTACAAAAGCAACATCTGATACAGTGTTTCCACCAGTTAAATCTCCGACGATAGCATTTGCTATTAAGTTTGCGCCAAAGAAACATATACAAAATGATACAATGGAAAATATTCTAATAATTTTTTTTGAATATTTAAACATGTATGTTTTTTCTTTTAATTTTCCTAATGTGTTATATTCACTAGTAATTTTACTTATAGCGAGTGGTATACCTGCCGAAGATATGATTAAGAAAAAGTTGTATATGTTGTAGGCATATCCATAAAGAGAACCACCATTTTCACCTATTATATTATAAAAAGGGATTACATAAAGTACTCCGAGTATTTTAGATAAAATTATAGCAATCGTAGCTATTAGTGCACCTTCGATAAATTCATTTTTTTTCAAAAATATCATCTCCGTATGTAATTATTATATTAAAATTATGGTATGTAAGCAAGGAAAGTTAAACAAATAAGTGTAAATTACATAAATTTGCCATTTATAAAATAGATAATTAATGATATAATTATGGTGGAGGATCCTATGAAGTTTATAGAATTAAAAAATGTTAATAAAACTTATAAAAATGGTATAACTGCTGTTGCTGATATGTCAGTAGAAGTTAGTAAGGGTGAGTTTGTCTTTGTTATAGGACTTACTGCAAGTGGGAAATCAACATTTATTAAAATGCTTTATAGAGAAGAAAAGCCTACGAAGGGAACTGTTTTTGTAGGTGGTTTAAATGTGGGTAAACTTAGAAATAGAAAAGTATATAAATTAAGAAGAAAAGAAGGAATTGTTTTTCAAGATTTTAAATTGTTGCCTAGACTTACGGTTTATGAAAATGTAGCTTTTGCTTTAGAATGTATTGGCATGAAAGGCTCTGAAATTAGACCTAAAGTTATGAGTGCTTTGGAAAGAGTAGGTCTAAAAGAAAAGGTAAGATCATTTCCGGGAGAACTTTCTGGTGGAGAACAACAAAGAGTTTGTATAGCTAGAGCTATTGTTAATGAGCCTAAGCTTTTAATTTGTGATGAACCAACTGGTAATTTAGATCCTAAAACTAGTGAAGAAATTATGAATGTAATTGAAAAAATTAATAAGGAATTAGGTACGACAATTATTATGGCCACACATGATAAAGATATAGTAAATAGAATGAAAAAAAGAGTTCTAGTTATTAATCATGGAGTGCTTGTCGGCGATTATGCGAAAGGAAGTTATAAGACAAATGAGAGCGTTTAGAATATTTTTTAGAAGTATAAGAGATGCGCTTAAGAGTGTTGTTAGAAACTTTTCTTTGAGTTTTGCATCTATTATGTGTACTACAATTACGTTAATACTTGTAGCTGTGGCTGTTGTTGCTGCAGCAAATGTAAATAATGCTACAAAGTTAATTGAAGATGAATTAACAATTGTTACTTATTTAAAAAAAGATGTAACTGAAGAACAAATTGATAATATTAAAAGTGAAATATCAAGTTATAAAAATGTTGAAGAAGTAACATTTAAAAGTAAAGACGAGTGGAAATTAGAAATGAGTGAATATGACGACTCATTTAAAACAGTTTTAGATTATTTGGATGAAAATCCATTAATGGATTCATTCGTATTAAAAGTAAATGATGTAAAAAAATTAAGCGAAACAAGTGAATATATTAAAGCAATAAATGGTGTAGATACTGTTAAATATGGAGAAGGAATGGTTGAACAAGTAATATCTGTATTTGATATAGTACAAAAAATAGTAGTAGTGGTAGTAATTGCTTTAGTAGTTGTAACAAGTTTCTTAATAAGTAATACAATTAAACTAACTATATTTAGTAGAAGAAATGAAATTGAAATTATGAGATTAGTTGGAGCAAGCAATATTACAATTAAATTACCTTTCTTATTTGAAGGTTTCATAATTGGCTTAATTGGTTCAATTATTCCTGTTTGTATTACTATTTATGGATATGTAATTCTTTATTCAAGAATGCATGGTAAATTGTTTTCAAATATGATTATGTTAATAAAACCATATCCATTTGTATTTTGGGTTTCTTTAATAGTTATAGCAATTGGAGCTTTAGTAGGAATGTATGGAAGTATTAAAGCTGTAAGAAAGTATTTAAAGGTGTAACTATGAGTATAAAAAAATTAATTTGTTATTTCATAAGATATGTTTTAGCAATAATTATATTTGTGTCATGTTTTATATTTAAGCCATCAAATGCGTATGCCAAGTCTGCAAATACTTTGGCAAGTCTTAGGGCTGATTTAAAGGATTTGGAAGCTCAAAAAAGAGCAAATGATAGCAAAAAGAATTTAACACAAAGTCAAATTAATAGTAAAAAAAATGAGATAAATAATGCCAATCAAGAGATAACAAATAGTAAAGAAAAAATAGAAAATGCAAAAGTGTTAATTGAAGAAACTGATAAAAAGATTGCTGAATTAGAAGAAAAAAACAAAGAATTAATTGCTTATTATCAAGTAATGTTAAGTAATAATGTTTATATGGAATTTATTACTGAATCATCTAATATGACAGAATTAATAATGAGAAGTGATGCTGTTAAAGAATTAACAAATTATCAACAAGAGAGACTAAAAAAATTAGAAGACTTAATTAAAGAAAATGAACAATTACAAGTTGATATGAAAAAGTATCAAGTAACTTTAAAAAAAAATATTATTGCATATCAAGATGCAGTTTATAGTCTTCAAGATAATTTGTCTGATTTAAATGATATTGCTTTAGATATTAATTCTCAGATTAGTTCTCAAAAAGAATTAATTAAAGTTTATGAACAAATGGGTTGTAAAGAAAATCAAGACTTAGATGAATGTTCTAGAGTAATGGGAAATGCTATGTGGTTAAAGCCTTTAATTAAGGGAAGAGTAAATAGTAATTTTGGCGTTAGAAATAATCCGTTAAAACCTGGTACTTATAAGGTTCATCAAGCTGTTGATATTGGTGGTAATGGTGAAGGAACTAAAGTTTATGCAGTTGGTTCTGGTTCTGTTGCAATGGTTATTAATGCTGAAAAAACATATAATTCAAAGAAAACTAAAACTTGTGGGGGTAATCAAGTATATATTTGGATGCAAGTTGCTGGTAAATATTATACTGTTCAATATGCTCACTTGTTAAAAGTTTATGTTAAAGCCGGAGATGTTGTAACTAAGGATACTGTTATTGGCCTTCAAGGTGGAGGTGCTGGTACTAGAAAATGGGAAAGTTGTTCAACTGGAACACACTTACACTTTGGTATTGCTAAAGGCAAAATTGCTAATAATAAATATTTTATTGGTAATTGGATGGCAAATGCTATCAAACCCGAAGGTTATCCATCAGCAGGTGGTTGGTTCTATTCAAGAACTCAGTGGTTTAGGTGATGTATATGGATATTAAAGTGTTAGTTGTTGGCGCTTTGCAAGAAAATTGTTATGTTTGTAGTATTGGAAATAATGCTTTTATTGTTGACCCGGGTGATGAAGCTGATAGAATAATTGATGCATGTAAGGGTAAAAATGTTGTGGAGATAATTGTTACTCATCATCATTTTGACCATATTGGAGCTTTGGATGAGTTAAAGAAGTATTTTAAACTTGAAGAAAATGTTAAAAGTGGTATCTTTGAATATGAAGTAATTGAAACTCCAGGTCATACAAGTGATAGTAGAAGTATTTATTTTAAAAATGAAAAAGTTATGTTTACTGGCGATTTCTTGTTTTATCATTCTATTGGAAGAACCGATTTAGATACTGGTAGTGATATAGATATGATAAAAAGTTTAGAAAAAATTAGTAAATACCCCGATGATATAGTTATTTATCCTGGTCATGGACCTAAAAGTACATTGGGAAGAGAAAAGAATAATTTTAAATATTATTATTAGATAATATAATAGCTGAATAAAATTAAAACTGATAGGTTGTGCTATCAGTTTTTTTTAATAAGTTTTTTCTGAGAAACTATGTGAGTAAATAATTGGTTCCATGAATTCTACATAATTTAAATAAATTATTCTAATTAAGTACCAAAGATTATTTGTGTTATCTCTGATTATAAGATGGTCTCTTCCTGCTTCTTCAATAATGCCTTCATATACTTTGTTTTGCCATGCACTACTGTCTGGATATGAAACATAAGCTTTTATCTTTCTTCCTTTATTTAACCTTAGGATATTTTCAATATAGCTTTGTTCATCTGGTAAATTGCTATTATTTACTTCAGATACAGACATGTTTCCTGGTGGTGTTCCGAAATTAGAACTTGGAAATGTTGGATTTTGGTAGAAATTACCATTCATTTTATATTCACCTCTAAAACAATATATGTTTTTTAATATTAATAATTGCTAAAAAATAAATATTAGTTTATAATTATTATAGAAAAGTGGTTGAAGATATGGAGAAAATTAATTACAAAGAGATAATATTTGATGGTTGTTCACTGGTATTTGGATTATTTTTTTATGCAATGTGTTTTAACTTATTTTTAACTCCGAATGATTTAGTTGTATCTGGCTTTAGTGGTATTGCTATTGTTATGCAAAAATTATTTGGATGGACACCATCAGTATTCTTACTTATTTCAAATATTATACTATTAATTATTTGTTTTATATTCTTAGGATGGAGTACAACTAAAAAAAATATTATTGGTTCCTTGTTATATCCATTAATGGTTACATTATCAATGCCGGTTGCAAACTTTTTATCAAGCTATTTAGTTACAGAAGATTTCTATTTAACTTTATTATTTGCAATATGTTTATATGGAATAAGCAGTGGTTTTATATATAGAAGTGGTTTTACTGCGGGTGGGTCTGATATAATTATGCAAATAATAAATAAGTATTGCAAAGTTAGTGAATCTAAGGCTTTGTTATTTGCTAATGGTTTTATTATACTTTCTGGTATGTTAGTGTTTGGCTTTACTAAAGGAGTTTATTCTTTTATTATTCTTTATTGTTCTACATATTTTGTTGATAAAATTATGTTTGGTATTTCAGATAGTAAATTGTTTTATATTTATACAAGAAAGACAAGAAAGATTAAAAAAGTTATACTTGAAGAATTTCAAACTGGTTTTACAACAATTCCTGGTACTGGAGGATATTCTCACAAAAATGGTGTGATGATAATGTGTGCTGTTTCTAATAGCGATTATTATTTATTGAAAAAAAGAATTTTAGAAATTGATCCAAGTGCATTTATGATAATTGATAAATGCTATGAAGTAAATGGTGGAGTTAAAAGAAGTAATATTCCATTTTTATAAGATTTGTGATACACTATTAGTGTGATTGCTTATGAAAAAGATTGTTATATTTGGTGGAGGAAGTGGACTTTCTCAACTTTTAAAAGGAATAAAATTATTTCCAGTAGAAATTACTGCAGTAGTATCTGTTGCTGATAATGGAGGAAGCACAGGTCTTCTTCGACGTGAGTTAAAAATACCTGCGGTTGGTGATATTACTAAAGTAATGCTTAGTATGGCTGATACAAATCAAGATGTAATAGATTTAATGAATTATCGATTTACTAAATCGAAAAGTTTAGGTATTCATTCAGTCAAGAACTTGTTATTAATGGCTTTGATGGATTTAAAAGGTAATTTTGCTAGTGCTATGCCTGTGATGGAAAAATTACTTGATGTTAAAGGAAATATTTTGCCATTAACTGAAGATAATGTAAATTTGGTTGGCATTACAAGTAGTGGTAAGAAAGTAATTGGTGAACATCAATTAACTAAATGTGCAAGTAAGATAGTGGAAGTAAAATATGATAAAGAAATAACTGTTAATCCTAAAGTAATAAAGGCTGTTAAAGAAGCAGATTTAATTATATTTTCTTCTGGTAGTTTACTTACAAGCATTGTCCCACATTTAATTGATAAAGGACTTGTAGATGTAATAAATAAAGCTAAAGGAGAAAAAGTATATATTTGTAATTTATTTACCCAACCTGGAGAAACTGATGGATTTACTGTGAAAGATCATATAGATTATTTAGAAAAATATTTAGGTAAAGGAAGTATAGATGTTGTTATAGCTAATGATGAAGTAATAAGTAGCGATTTAGCAAAGAAATATAGAAATGAAGAACAAAAAGATCCTGTTTTATTAGATATGCATGAATTAGATGAAAGTAATATATATGTCATAAAAGATAAATTATTTACAATTGAAGATGGGTGGTATAGACATGATGCATTAAAAACAGGTTACTTATTATTTTCATATTTAATGGATGGTAGAAAATGACATTTACTACAAGTTTAAAAGAAGAAATAGCTAAAAATGATATTAATATTATCGAGGCAAGATATGAATTGATAGCCTTTTTAAATAGCGTTGCTAAATTTAATAAAGAAGAAATAAACATTACTTTAGAAAATGCTAGTATCGCTAGAAGAATATATAAAGAAATAAAAGAAATATATGGGGTTAGTCCCAGTATAATGGTTAGAATTCAAAAAAGATTTAAAGTAAAGCAAATATATATTCTTAGTATTAAAGAAAAAATTGATTTAATAAAAAAAGATATAAGTGTGGGTATAAAAATAGAAGTAGATGATTTAGTAAGTGATGAAGAAAAAATAGCCTTTTTAGAAGGAGCTTTCTTAGCAGTTGGTAATGTTTCTAATCCAAGTACAAGTGGTTATCATTTAGAGTTTATTTTTACTAAGGAAAGACTTGCAAAACAGGTTCTTAATTTACTTAATTATTTCAATATGAAATCAAAATTAATAAAAAGGGGCTATAAAAATATTGTTTATATTAAAGCAAGTGAATCTATAAGTGACTTAATAAAAAGATTTAAAGCAATGAATTCATTATTTTATTTTGAAGATATAAGAATTTATAGAGATCATAAAAATATGGTTAATAGATTAAATAATTGTGAGATTGCTAATCAAGAAAAAACTTTTAGAACTGGACAAGTTCAACTTGAAAACATTAACTATTTAAAAGATCATGATTTATTTGGATTGCTTGAAGAAAACACAAGGATAGTAGCGGATGCTAGGGTGAAATATCCAGAGGTATCAATGCAAGAATTAGCTGATATTGTAACACTTGAAAATAATTATAAAATTGGTAAATCTGGAGTTAATCATCATTTTATTAAAATAAATAATTTAGTTAAAAGACATAAAGAAAGAAGTGAAGATAATGGTAGTAAGACTTGCAGCTGATATTCAACCTGATAGTATATTGGATGGCTCTGGTATTAGAACTGTAATTTGGTTTCAAGGCTGTTTACATAATTGTAAAGGATGTCAAAATCCGGAAACTCATGATATGAATGGCGGAATAGTTGTGGATGTTGACGAATTAAAAATGAAACTTAAAAATTTGAAATATCAAAGTGGGATTACTTTGTCTGGAGGAGATCCATTTTTTCAACCTGAGGCAGCGTTAGAAATAGCTAAGTTTGCTAAAAGTATTGGTTTAAACGTTTGGGCATACACTGGCTTTACTTATGAGGCTTTACTTAGTGATAAAAGTAGGCTTGATTTACTAAAAAATGTAGACGTATTGGTTGATGGTAAATTTATGATGGATAAAAAGAGTTTGAATTGCAAGTTTCGAGGAAGTACAAATCAAAGGCTAATAGACGTAAAAAAGAGCTTGGAAGCCGGAGGTGTAGTATTATATGATGTTTGATGATAATGTAAATTATACTTTGCTTGTTAATAACGCTAATAAAGAATTTTTTAATCAATTCAAAGATTATTCAATTATTGGGAGTAATATGTTTTTTGATGAATTAAAAGAAAAATTAGAAATGTTTCCAAGTAAAAGAGTTGTATTTAATGAATCTTGGTTTAATTTAAGTAGCAATGAGAAGAAATCTATTATAGAATTATTAAAGAAGCAAAATGTAAATTTTGTTAATATTACAAGTAATATTGAAGATTCACTATTAAGTAATTATGTTATTGTTTATGATGAAGATAAAAAAGTACTTGAAGGTAATACAGAAGTTGTTTTAAGAAATGAAAAAATATTAAAAAAGTTAGGATATGGTCTTCCTTTCGTGGTAGATTTATCTATTCAATTAACTTATTACGATATATTAGATAAAGTGTACTATAATATGGATAAACTAACGGAGGATTTATGGAATTAGAGCTTAAAGGTAATATTGTCGGGGTTATAAGTAATGATTTTAGTGAAAGCAATTATAGTGGTAAAGTAAAAAATATAGTATTAAAGAAAGCTAGCGATGCTTTAAAAATGGTAGGGCTTGATGGAAGTTATTTAGAGCTTGATTATGAAGATTTATCATTAAGAAATAAAAGTAAGGTTATCTTAGCAAGTAAATTACAAGATAAAGAAATATTGTTAGTAAATTTTAGTAAAGGATTAACAAATAAAGATATAGAATTTTTTAAAAAATTGTTTAAAAAAATAGTAAGTTATGGAAGAAAAATTATTTTAGTGGATAAAAACAGCAATTTGTTTTTTAATTGTGTTGATAACTTGTATGTTATTAACAAAGAAATTGTATTAGAAACTAATGATTTATATAGTAATGAATTAAGTAAATATATTGATGTACCCAAGATAGTGGAATTTACAAATAAATCTTTAGATCTTGGTGTTAATATTAATCATTATAAAGAAATAGACGATTTATTAAAAGCTATATATAGGGTAAAATCATGAGATATTTAATTAAGTTTGGTTATGACGGTACTAAGTTTCATGGATTTCAAAGGCAAAATAATGTAAAAAATATGCAAGGAACTTTAGAAAATGCTTTAAGTAAAGTATTAAAAAGTAATATTTTAATTAAAGGTAGCGGAAGAACAGATGCTGGAGTTCATGCTCATATGCAATGTGCCCATTTTGATTATGATGGAAGTGTAAGCAATAAGGATATTGATAAAATAAATATATTGTTAAATAATGAAATTATTATAAATAAAATTAGTGTTGTTAGTAATGATTTCCATGCAAGGCATAATGTTATAAAAAAAATGTATGTTTATAAAGTAAATAATGGAAAATATAAGAAAGAATATGATGGATATTATTATCAAGTAAAATATGATTTTGATATTAAAAAAATGAAAAATGCAAGTAAGTTATTAGTTGGTACGCATGATTATCATAATTTTGTAAGTGGTTATAGAGATGATTATACATCTACGATTTATAATATTAAAATAAAAAAACATGGAGATATTATTGTATTTAAATTTGTAGGTATTGGTTTTTATAGATATATGATTAGACATCTAGTGGGGGCTTTACTTGATGTTGGAAGAGGTAAAGTAGATATTCATATAATTGAAAATATGTTAGACAAAGATATAGATAATAAATTAAGTGTTGTTCCAGCGGACGGATTATATTTAGAAAAGATTTGGTATTGATTTTTATTGCAAAATTTGCCAAAAAATACAAAAAAAGGTAGAAATTGCATATTATTTTAAGAAAATAGTTAAAAAGGTTTGACTTTTGGCTGTTTTTTTCATATAATTTTAATCGGTACATTTTATTTATGTGATTTGTTTAGTCGTGGGAAAATTAAACAATAAGCATAGTGAAAGGAATTAGTTTTATGAAAACATTTATGCAAAAAAAAGAAAATATCGAAAGAAATTGGTATGTAATTGATGCTGAAGGTAAAACTTTAGGTCGTGTTGCAACTAAAGCTGCTCATGTATTAAGAGGAAAACATAAAGTTACTTATACTCCATATGTTGATTGCGGAGATTATGTAATTATTGTAAATGCTGACAAAGTAGTTTTAACTGGAAACAAACTAGAAGATAAGAAATATTATAATCATAGCGGATTTCCAGGAGGACTAAGAGAAAGAAATGCTAAAGAAATGATTGAAAAATATCCAGAAGAAATGATTGAAAGAGCTGTTAAAGGAATGCTTCCTCACAACAGACTTGGAAGAGCTATGGGTAAAAAATTATTTGTTTATCGTGATGCAAATCATAAGCATGAAGCTCAAAAGCCTAAGGCTTTAGAAATTAATTAGGAGGAATTATGGCTAAGAAACAAGAATGGACAGCAACTGGTAGAAGAAAAAGAAGTGTAGCAAGAGTTAGACTTGTTGGTGGTACTGGTAATATTACTGTTAATGGTGTTGATGTTAATGATTATATGCCTTATGCAACATTAGTAATGGACTTAAAACAACCTTTAGTTGCTACTGGAAATGAAAACAGATTTGACATTGATATTAATGTTAAAGGTGGCGGATTCTCTGGACAAACTGGAGCAATTCGTTTAGGTATTACTAGAGCGCTTTTAGCATTTGACGCTAATACTGATCAAACAAGAGAAGATAGTTACAGACATATTCTTAAAAATGCCGGATTTATTACTAGAGATCCAAGAGTTAAAGAACGTAAGAAATATGGTCTAAAAAAAGCAAGAAGAGCTCCACAATTCTCAAAACGTTAGTAGACATTTTATTCCACGGGTTACCGTGGTTTTTTATTGACTTATTATTTTATTTATTTTATTATTATAATAGGTGATAGTGTGAATAAAAAAGGATTTACATTAATTGAACTCATTGCTGTATTAGTAGTACTATCAATATTAATATCTGCTTCAGTAATGCTATTTATAAATATTAGAAAAAATATTTTAGAGAAAGAATATAATAATTTAGTTTTATATTTAGAAACGAAAGCGTCAGAATATGCTGAAGAAACTTCGATAACTACGATAAATGTTGAGGATTTAATTAAGGAAGGTAAAGTAAAATCTGATGATGAAACTGATATTTATGATCCAAGAGATAATAAAAGTATGAATTGTTTTATTATTAAATCTAATTTTGAAAATGGAAAATATAATTCAACTTTAATGGAAGATTTGGGTAAAGATGAAAACGGAAAGTGTAATGAATATGAGGTAACAACAGATTATGAAGTTTGTAAATTTTTGAATGGCCAATGTATTAAATTTGATGATACAACTTGGTTTAATAGTGCAGTTACATTGGGGATAATGCATCGAGGAAGTTTATTAACTGAACAAAATACTACTTATAATTGGACAAGTAATACTGGATTTTCTAGTAATGAGGCTACTATTAGTGTTGATGGAAACTTATTAAATAGTAGATATAAGTGTGAAGTGAAAGGTAAAAGCAATAATGGCGAGGATTTAGTTGGAACTGCAACAAAGGGAATAAAAATTGATAAAGAAGCTCCCATTATAAATGAAATCAAATATAATACTAATTGGAGTGTCAATAAGAAAATTGAAATAATGGCAAGCGATGGAATTGGGTCAGGAATTGATGGTTATGCTATTGTTAAAGAAAATGAAATGTGCTTAAATTATAATAAAAATAAAGAAATAACAATTAATTCAAATGGCAAATATAAAGTGTGTGTAAAAGATAAAGCCGGAAATAAAACAGAAAGAAAAATAGAAATTACTTCTATAGACGATGCTGGTCCAAGTATAGTAGCTAAATCTAGTAGCAATGAAATAAAAATGGGTACAAATAATAAAACTAGTTCATATTTTATAGTTACTTATTCAATTAGTGGTGGTACTCTAAGTTGTACACCTGAGGCCACTGGATCTTTAGCGGTTGGAACATATACTTTAAAATGTGTTGCTACAGGAGGTAATGGAAAAACTGCTGAAGCTACAACAGAATTAAAAGTTATTCCATTAACACCTTCGACTCCAACTATTATTACAAAATTAGAATCGAGTAGTGGTCAGGTATATAATGGATTATGGACAAATAAATCAATTTATATTGAAATTAATCCTGGATCTGTAAATGATGTTGTTACAAAGTTTGAGTATAAAATTGGTAATGGCAATTGGATAACTGCATCTGGAACAATAGATGGAAATAAAGGAAGTTTTGTATATAGTTCTGAAATAGATAATACTATTTATGTTAGAAATTGTTATCAAAATAAGTGTAGTTCTCCTTCTAATGGAAAAACTTTAAAAATAGATAAAACGGCACCAACTTGTAAGTTAACTGCAAATAGTTCAAAGATATCTTTTGGTCAAAAATCTACTGATGTCCAAAAATCGGGTATTACTAAAAATAAAACAGCTGATTATACTAATTCAACAGTAAACATTAGTACAGGAAAATTTTATGGTTATGTAATTGATAAATCGGGTAATACTGGTAGTTGCAATATAGAGATAATAGAAACGTCTAGTTCAAGGTCTTGTAGTGAAACATGTACTGAAGGAACAGAAGTATGTGATCTTGTTTGTTACTATAATGCTTCTTCATCCGAAATAGCAAGAAAATCATGTAATAGAGGAGCATATGAGCCAACTTGGAAAACTTGTTACAGTGCTTATTATTCTTCTTGCCCTTCAACATTTCCTATTGTAGATTGGTCTGCATCTAGGTGCTATACAACAGGTGGGGGATGTACTACAAGTTGTTCTACAACATATTCTTGTGAAAGCGGATATACAAAGATTAATTCAAGTTATTGTTATAAATGATAAAAAATCAAGGCAAAAGTGTCTTGATTTTATTGTATTTAAAAGAAAATTTTAGTAAAATTATGTTTAGCGAGGTGTTATCTATGAGAATAAGCAATGAATGGACAAATTATGAATGCATAGATGCTGGTAATGGCGAAAAATTAGAAAGATGGGGCAATGTCATTTTAAGAAGACCTGAACCCCTTGCAATGTGGCCAATTGAAGTTGATAAATCGTGGAAAACTGTTGATGGTGTTTACTATAGATTTGTCGATGGTGGAGGACATTGGGAATTTAATAAAAAGTTGCCTGATTTTTGGACTATTGAATATAAAAATTTGAAATTTAAAGTTAGCCCTACAAATTTTAAACATACAGGCTTATTTCCTGAACAAGCTACGAATTGGGATTTTATGATGGATAAAATTAGAAATGCTAAAAGACCAATTAAGGTATTAAATCTATTTGGATATACGGGTGGTGCAACTGTTGCTTGTAGTAAAGCTGGAGCTGAACTTGTAGTTCATGTTGATGCTGCTAAGGGTATGGTTGAATGGGCAAAAGAAAATGCTCAATTGTCTGGAGTTAAAAACAATTATATTAGATTTTTGGTTGATGATTGTTTAAAATTTGTTGAAAGAGAAATAAGAAGAGGAAACAAGTATGATGCTATTGTAATGGATCCGCCTTCTTATGGAAGAGGCCCTAGTGGTGAAGTTTGGAAACTTGAAAAAAATCTGGAAGAATTAGTAAGTAGATGTGTTTTACTTTTATCTGATAACCCTTTATTTTTTCTTATTAATGCATATACAACTGGTGTTTCAAGTACAGTTTTATATAATATTTTAAAATTAACCGTTGGTAAGTCTTATGGTGGTGTAATTGATGCTGGAGAAATTGGACTTCCTATAAGTAAAAATGATTTAGTATTACCATGTGGAATTTATGGAAGATGGCAAGATGAATAAGGTAATATATGAAGATAATCATTTATTAATTGTTGAAAAGCCTCGAAACATATTAGTACAAGGTGATGAAACAAAAGATACAGATTTATTATCTGAATTAAAATTGTATATTAAAGATAAATATAATAAACCTGGTAATGTTTATTTGGGATTAGTGCATAGACTTGATAGACCTGTTGGTGGAGTAATGGTTTTTGCTAAAACTGGTAAAGCCGCGGGAAGAATTAGCGATATGGTTAGAACGCATCAGTTTAAAAAAACATACTTAGCTATTGTTGAAGGAAAAGTTCCAGATGATGGTATTTTTGAAGACAATTTATTAAAACTTGAAAAAGAAAATAGAACTATTGTTGATAAAAAAGGAAAGTATGCTAAATTATCTTATAAATTAATAAAGTATATTGATGGACTTAGTTTAGTAAAAATAAATTTAGAAACTGGAAGGTCACATCAAATTAGGGTGCAATTTTCTTCACGAGGATTCCCTTTGTGGGGAGATCAAAAATATAATAAAAATGCCAAAGTCGGTGAACAAATTGCTTTGTGGGCATATAAAATAGAGTTTAAACATCCTATTACAAAAGAAAAAGAAGTTTTTAAATGCGAACCATTTTGGAATGAGTATCCTTGGATTCTTTTTGGAAGTGATAATTTTGAATAATGAAAAAATATTTCTTTTATATACTAATAATTTTGATGTAAATAAAAAAGAAATTAAGAGAAAAATAAATCATTCTTTGCGTGTTAGTAAATTATGTAAGAGCATTGCACTTGATTTAAATCTCGCGGATGATTTAATATATTTAGCTGAATTTATTGGCTTGGTTCACGATATTGGAAGATTTGTACAATGGGAAAAATATCAAACTTTTGATGATTTGAAGAGCGAGGATCATGCTTTATTAGGATTACAAGTACTTTTTAAAAACAAGGAGATAAATAGATTTAAAATTGATCATAAATGGGATAAAACTATTTATTCTGCTCTAAAAAATCATAATCGATATAAAATTGCCGATGAAACAAAAGACATTGATTTATTAATGTCTAAAATTCTCCGTGATGCAGATAAAACAGATATTTTGTATATGATAAAAATAAATAATATTGTTCTTGATGAAGATAATGAAAGTATTACTAGTGATGTAAAAAATGAATTCTTAAGCAAAGAAAGTATAGATCATACAAAGGTGAAATCGTTTTCTGATAAAGTATTATTGAAGTTGGCTTTTGTTTTTGATATAAATTATAAATGGACATTAAAATATATAGAAAAAGAAAATATTATAGATGAAATATATAATAATTTAATATATAAAAATAAAATAAAATATTATTATAATTATGTAAAGAAATATTTAAGTGAGGTTAGTAATGGAAAGATATAAAGAAATCGAAAGAAGTATTATAAAAAAGTATAGAAAAGAAATATGGGCTAAATTTGTTAAGGCTGTTAAAGATTATAAATTAATTAATGAAAATGATAGAGTAATGGTTTGTATTTCTGGTGGTAAAGATTCTTTTTTGCTTGCTAAATGTGTTGAGGAATTACAAAAACATGGTGGTATTGTTTTTGAAGCATATTATGTATGTATGAATCCAGGTTATAATGAAGCAAATAAAATAAAGATACTAGAAAATGCTAAAATACTTAATATTAACTTAGAGATGTTTGATAGTGATATATTTGAAGTGGCTAATAGTTTAAATGAAAAAAGCCCTTGCTATATGTGTGCTCGTATGAGAAGAGGTCATTTATATAATAAAGCAAAAGAATTAGGGTGTAATAAAATAGCTTTGGGGCACCATTTTGATGATGTAATAGAAACTACATTACTTTCAATGTTTTATGGTAGTGAGGTTAAAACTATGCTTCCAAAACTTCATAGTGAAAACTTTGAAAATATAGAACTTATTAGACCGCTTTATTTAGTAAAAGAAAATAGTATTTTAGCTTGGGCAAAGTATAATAATCTAGAATTTATAAATTGTGCATGTAAGTTTACAGAAAGAGTTAGCTTGAGTGATGAACCTGTAAGTAAAAGAAAAGAAATGAAAGAGTTGATAAAATATTTGCGAGAATTGAATCCTGATATAGATTATAATATATTTAAATCTTTAGATAATATTAATTTAAATTGTGTATTGGGTACTAAAAAGAATGGTATTTATAAAAGTTTTATGGATGAATATGATAAATAAAAAATGGAAAATATTAATATAATTTAATATGAATAAATATTATATTGGAGTATTTTCCGTTTTTTTAGTGTTATTTTTGGCTATGTTTAGTTATCCGGTTAGGGCTGATTTGCCTTTGCAAGGAAGAGTTGTGGCAATTGATTGTGGCCATGGTGGAATGGACCCAGGCTCTTTATATAATGATATTTATGAAAAGGATATTACTTTATCTATTGGAAAGTATCTAGAAGAATATTTAAGTGAAATGGGAGCAACAGTTATTATGACTAGAACAAGTGATAACGATTTAAGTAATGGTGTTAAAAATCATCGTAAAAAGGCAGATTTTGATGAAAGAATTAAAATTATTAATCAAAAGATTGTTGATATGTATCTATCTATTCACTTAAATTATCTTACAGATACAAGATACTATGGTGCTCAAGTTTTTTATAATAAAAATAATGAAGAATTAGCTAAATCTATACAAGAATATTTAAATAATAATACAAATACTGATAGAGAAGTAAAAAAAATACCTACATCAACTTATATGTATGATAAATTAAATACAAATGGAGTGTTAGTAGAATGTGGTTTTTTATCTAATGCAACTGAAAGAAGTAAATTAGTTACAAAAGAATATCAAAGTAAATTTGCAAAAATATTAGCGCAAGCAATAAGTCATTATTATAATTAATTTTATGAATTTCACTTTTTTTTCACAAGTTTTTTACATTAAAACCATTATTTTGCTATATATTTATTAAGTCAGTTGTGGTATAATGTTTAAAGTAAAGGCGGTATAGTGTGAAATCGAAAACATTTAAAACATTAGATGAACAAATTGACATACTTACAAAAAAAGGGTTAGTAGTAGAAGATATTGAGACTGCTAAAACTATTTTGTTGCGTGAAAACTACTTTTTCTTAAGTGGATACCGCCATTTATTTATGAAGCCTGATGATAACAAAACTTATCTAGAAGGTACAACTTTTAATGAATTATATTCAATGTTTCTTTTTGATAGACAAATAAGAAATATAATTTTTAAAAATATTTTGATTGTAGAAAATAATTTAAAAAGTGTATTAGCTTATATAATGAGTAAGAATCATGGATTTAAAGAAAATAATTATTTAAATCCTAATAACTTTGTTAAAGATTCAAGAAGAAATAGGCAAATTAATGATTTAATTAGAAAGATGAAAAGACAGATAAGTGTTAATGGTAAACAACATACAGCAACAGCACATTACATCATAAATTATGGTTATATTCCTCTTTGGGTTGTTGTAAAGGTTTTATCATTTGGAATAGTTGGAGAATTATATACGGTACTTCAATATCAAGACCAAAAAGAAATAGCTGATGTTTTTGGAGTTAGTATTGATTGTATGGTTGATTATTTACCAATTGTTGCTAATTATCGTAATTTATGTGCTCATGAAGATATTTGTTATATTAATAGAACTCAAAAAGCTATTGATGATACAAAATATCATAGATTATTGTATATTCCAAAGATAAGTGAGGAATATATATATGGAAAGAATGATTTATTTGCACTCATAATTATATTAAAACAGTTGTTAGAAGAAAATAATTTTAATTTGTTTATTAATGAAATAAGTTATGAATTAGATAGATTGTCTGGTAAGCTTAAAGTTATTAAAATAGAAAAAGTATTGCATGAGATGGGATTTCCAAATAATTATAAAGAAATAGTGAGGTTAGAAAAATGAATGAAGAACAAATTAAACAAAGAAGAAGTTTAGTAAATTATTTAATAGTATTTTTTGTAGGGTGTTTAGCAATGTATGCTGTTGTATATTTTTTCCCAACAACCATTACTGAATCAGTAACCAAGTTAGAAAAAGATGTAACAGTAACTGATACAGGTATTGCAGATGCTGTAGAAAAAGTTTATAATGCAGTAGTTATTGTATCAACATATAAAGATGATGCTTATATTGCGTCTGGTACGGGTTTTGTTTATAAGAAGGATGGTAATAAATATTATATTTTAACAAATCATCATGTAATTGATGGCGGTAATAAAGTAACTATAACATTTACTGATGGTAAGGTTGTAGAAACTAAAGTTGTTGGTTCTGATCAATATTCTGATATTGCTGTGTTGTCAATGGAATCAAAAGATGAATTAACTGTAGCGTCTTTAGGTAAAAATGATAATTCTAGAGTTGGTGATACTACATTTGCTGTTGGGGCTCCTTTAGATAGTGCTTATTCATGGACAGTAACAAGAGGAATTTTATCTGGTAAAGATAGATTAGTGGAAGTATCTTTAAATAATTCAAGAAATAATGATTATATAATGAAAGTTTTACAAACTGATGCAGCGATTAACTCTGGTAATAGTGGTGGACCTTTATGTAATAGTAATGGAGAAGTTATTGGAATTACATCACTTAAACTAGTAAGTAGTGGTGTTGAAGGAATGGGTTTTGCAATTCCTATTGAAGATGCTACATCAAAAGCAGAACAAATAATTAAAGGTGAATCTATTGAATATCCATATATAGGGGTATCAATGTATGATGTAAATAAATATTATAATTCTTATCAATATGGTGCTTTAATTCAATCTTCTGGTGTTGCAAGCGGAGTAATTGTAAATAGTGTTGAAAAGGGCAGTCCTGCTGCGAAAGGTAAAATGGAAGCTAATGATATAATTACTAAGATAGATGGTAAAGAAGTAAAAAATATTGCATATTTAAGATATTATTTATATCAATATAAAGTTGGAGATACAATTAAAGTTACAGTAATAAGAGATGGAAAAACTAAAGAACTTAATGTTACTTTAGCATCAAGTAAGCAAACAACATAGTTTGCTTATTTAAGTTGGAGGGTCTATGAAATTGAAGAGATTATTGGCATATATTATTGATATTTTAATAGTGGGATTTGTAGCATCTGCACTAGCTAACATTGATATACTAAATCCATATCTAGATAATTATTTGGAATCTTATGAAAGTTTTAATGAAACATTAAAGAATATAAATGAAGAAAATGTAATGGATATGTTTTATAGTGCTGAATTTGTAAGTCAATATCAAAATACGTTGAAATATAGTGTATATTCTACAGGTATTAGTTTAGTTTGTTATTTGTTATATTTTGTAGGATTTCAAAAATGGAATAAGAATCAAACCGTTGGTAAGAAATTGATGAATTTAAAAGTTGTTAATAAAAATAAAAAAGATGATGTAAAAGTATGGCAATATTTAATTAGAACATTAATTGTTTATAATTTGTTTTTTAGTGGTTTAAATGTTTGTTTAGCATTATGTTTTAACACAAAATTATTCTTTACATTATCTTTGATTGTTAGTATAATTGGTTATGTTATCACTTATTTGGGTTATGGAATGATTTTATTTAGAAAAGATGGAAAAGGTTTACATGATTTATTAAGTGGTACAGAAGTAATGGAGGTAAAAAATGTCATTAATTAAAGTAAGAGAATATTTAAAGAAATATGAAAAAGATGAAGAAATAGTGGAATTTGATGAATCAAGTGCAACTGTTGCTGAGGCTGCGCAAGCAATTGGTTGTGGTGAAGCAGATATAGCTAAAACATTATCATTTATAGTTGATGGTAAGCCTATTTTAATTGTTATGGCTGGTGATAAAAGGTGTGATAATCATAAATATAAAGAGTTTTTCCATGAAAAGGCTCATATGATACCCAGAGAGGATTTAGTTGAGCTAGTTGGTCATGAAGCTGGAGGAGTTTGTCCTTTTGGTGTTAATGATGGAGTTACCATTTATCTTGATGAATCTTTAAAAAAACATGAATTTGTATATCCGGCGTGTGGAAGCTCAAATAGTGCTATAAAACTTACAATTAGTGAATTAGAAAATATAGTTCAATTTGATAGTTGGATAGATGTTACTAAATAGTTTATATTAATAAACCCAGCAATTGTTTTGCTGGGTTTGGTTTTTTATAATTTATATTTGTCTTATTCTTTTTAATGTATTAACTAATTGGTTTTGTAACATTGGTTTTGCAAATTTTTCTTCTAACAGTATAACGGTATTCTTATATCTCATATATGCAAATTCATAATTACCTTCTTGAATTGCTATAACGCAAGGTTGAACAATATTTTCGTAAATCCAATTATAAATTTTATTATTATTTGGAATTGAATTTATTTCTTTTACTATGATTGGTGCAATGCTATAATAATGCTTAATATCATCTTCATTAACAAAGTTATCTCTAAACCATCTTAATGTCATTAGCTCATTACAATTGTCATCAAATTTTTCTTTCATGTGTTGCATGCAAGCTGTAGTTAAATAACAACCAGAGCCTGAACTTTTTTCTTGGGTGCCATTTTCTCTATCGTTGTCTGTTCTAGTCCAGTTTTCATTTAAATCTGATTTAACGTGAGTAGAGTTATGTGGAGCATTTCCATATGGACTTCTATCATAGTAATCATATTTATATCCACTTCCATCAGAATATGGAGTTACATGAAATTCTTCGCCATTTTTTCCTACATAACATTTTCTGCTTACATCGTATTCCATATCTTTTATTTTATCATAATCAAAATTTGACATATTAATTTGTTCCTCTCTTTCTTTTTTGTTCTTCTCTAATTTTTTTTACATTTTTTTCATGGATTTCTTTTTTTACTTTTACATATAACGGATTAAAATAATAAGATAATTCATTTAAACTATCATGTTTTACTTCTAAATCTATTTCAATTTTTTGAAGTTTATCTAATTCTTCTTCAGATGGTAAAACATTTTGCATTTTTCTTAATTCATTATATAAATATTTTATTTTAGTGTTGTCATCACCGAAATCATTGTTTTTTATAACGTTTGCTAAAAATAATAAAATACTATTTAATTCTTTTGGTTCCATTTTTCTTCCTTTCTTAGGTAAATTATATATTAAAATAATAGATTATTCAATAGATTTATTTATTTACTTTATTATACTTTGGTAATACAAATCTTTATCTTTTTCTCTTTTTATATTTGTTATTTCTTTTAATTGTTCATATACACTTATCTTTGTTTTATTTTCTTCATATTACTTTTTCTTTCTGCCAAAAAGTTATTATAAATATATCTAGTGCATCCAGAAGACTTTTCTATTAGTTTTATTTAAAAATCTATAGGATAAATTCTTAATTTATATGCTTTATAAGTATTCATTAAACCATCCCCCTTAAATAGTCTATTTATAACTTATGTTTGATCATATATCAAGTCTTTTATTTTAAAAAAAGCATGACTTTTCTAATATTAAAAAACCAGCAACTTATGCGTTTGCTGGTTTTAATCTTGCTCTTGCTTTTCCTAAATCTTCGATTGGTGTTTTAGCTGTGTAATCAACTTCGAAAGTATCTAGAACATATCTAAATCTGAATTTAAGTTCATTTACCATGTTTTCATAAATAGCAATTGCATCATCAAAGTTTTTTAGTTTAATGGCATCTGTACATGGAATAATAAATCTGTCCATAAGCATAATTGCATCAATTGCTGGACAATTAGCTAATTCCATGCTTAATACTGGCCCAATTTGGTCATATTCTTGAAGTAATTTAACACCTGCTGGAAAACTTTTTAAATAAAGTTCCCTAAAATTTCTTAAAATTACTAAGTATTCACAATTGTCTCTGTATCCTAGAGATTGACAAATAATTGTTGTTATAAAACATCCTGCCGGTGTATAGCCATTATCTGGTTTCTTTATATATCTATTGCATGCAGCATCACTTTTTTCTTTATATTTGCAATTTTCAGTACAATAATATCTGTCTCCCCAGTATTCTTTTTGATTTAAATCTAAATATGCACAATTACCACAATAATCTTTCATTATAATTTCCCCCTTTTTTTGAAGTACTATCTATTATAGCCATTTTTTTGCATTTGTCAAGTATATGTTGTATTGACAAAATTTTATAAATAGTTTAGTATTATATGGCAAGTGATAGAGTTTAGGTTTTATAAAATTAAAAAAGAAATATAATAAAAAAGAAAGGATAATTATGTTTAAGTTAATTAAAAATTTTAAGAAAAAAGATTGGTTGATAATTATAGTTAGTATTGCTCTCATAGTTATGCAGGTTTGGTTTGAATTAAAGATGCCAGATTATATGTCTAAAGTAACTGTACTTGTGCAAACTGAAGGAAGTAAAATGAGTGAAATCCTTAAAAATGGGGGATATATGCTTATGTGTGCTTTTGTTTCTTTAGTTGGTGCTGTTATTGTTGGTTACTTAATTGCCTTGCTTGCATCAGGTTTTTCTAGAAACCTTAGATCTAAATTGTTTAGAAAAGTTGAAGATATGTCTATGAGTGAAGTTAAAGAATTTTCACCGAATAGTTTAATAACTAGAACTACGAATGATATTACACAAGTGGAAATGTTTATTGGTTTTGGTCTTCAACTTCTTATTAAGGCTCCGATTACTGCTGTGTGGGCTATTACCAAAATTTTAAATAAAAGTTGGGAATGGAGTATGGTAACTGCTGTTGCTGTAGTTATTTTGTTATTAGTTATTGGAATTTTGACAATCATTGTTATGCCTAAATTTAAGATAGTTCAAAAACTAACCGATAAATTAAATGAGGTAACTAGAGAAAATTTAATGGGCATTAGAGTAGTTAGAGCCTTTAATGCAGAAGAATACCAACAAGAAAAGTTTCAAAATGTGAATAATAGTTTAACAAACTTACAATTATTTAACCAAAAAGCAATGTCAATTATGGCGCCTGTTATGTATTTGGTTATGTATATGTTAACATTAGTTATTTATTTTATCGGTGCTTATTTAATTAAAGATGCGTTAATGGCTGATAAAATTGGTTTATTCGGTGATATGGTTGTATTTTCTTCATATGCAATGCAAATAATTATGTCATTTTTAATGCTTGCAATGATATTTATGATATTACCTAGAGCTCAGGTGTCTGCGTCAAGAATAAATGAGGTATTAGATACAAGACTTAGTGTAATAGATGGTAATGTAACAAATAAAGATGAAGTTGGTACAGTTGAATTTAAAAATGTTTCGTTTAAGTATCCTGATGCCGAAGAGTATGTTTTAAGAAATATATCGTTTAAGGCAAATAAAGGAGATACTGTTGCTTTTATTGGTTCAACTGGTTCTGGTAAATCGACATTAGTTAATTTAATAGTTAGATTTTATGATGTAACAGATGGAGAAATATTAATTGATGGAGTTAATATTAAAGATTATAAATTAGAATATTTATATAAATTAATTGGTTATGTGCCTCAAAAGGCTGTTTTATTTAATGAAACCGTAAATAGTAATATTAGATACGGTGAAGCAATGGAAGAAATTAGCGATAAAAAGATAGTGGAAGCAGCAAGAGTTGCACAGGCTGATGAATTTATCTCTAAAATGGATGAGGGGTATGAATCTCATATATCTCAAGGTGGTACGAATGTTTCTGGTGGTCAAAAACAAAGAATTGCAATTGCACGTGCTATAGCTAAAAATCCTGAAATATATATTTTTGATGATTCATTTTCTGCTCTTGATTATAAAACTGATGCAGTACTTAGAAGCGAATTAAAGAAGTATACAAAAGATGCTACAAGCTTAATTGTTGCTCAAAGAATTGGAACAATAATGAATGCTGATAAAATAATTGTTCTTGATAATGGTGAGTCGGTTGGAGTTGGTACACATAAAGAACTATTAAAAAGTTGTGAAGTATATAAACAAATTGCTTTATCACAGCTTTCAAAGGAGGAATTAGATAATGCCAAGGCCAAATAGAGATGTGTCAAAAGCAAAAGATTTTAAAGGGGCAATTAAAAGATTATTACAAGAGTTATCAGGTTTTAAAAAATTAATTATTATATCTTTAGTTTTAGCTGCTTTAGGGGCTATACTTACTATCGTTACTCCGAATATATTATCTGATTTAACTGATGAAATATCTAAGGGATTAGTTTTAAATAAAGATAATTTTGAAAAGTTAACTAAAGAAGTAACTAGTAGTTTAAATGAAGAAAGTATAAGTAAGGTAATTGATTTTAGTGAAAAAAATATTGGAAAAGTAATGATAAGCTCAAATATTCCTAAGAATGATTTAATGAAATTCCAAGAAATAATGACGAAGTTAAATGATGAAACTAACAATAAATCATTTAAAGCAATAAGTGAAATGCCAGATAGTATTTTAGATATTTTAGTTAATAATGATGTCGATGCTAAAATATTTATAAAAAGTTTAAATAGTAATTTAGTAATACCTGAAAGTGTTGCAAGTAAAATATTTAGAGATATTGAAATTGATGGTCATGTAATAGATGCAACAGATCAAGGTAAATTTTTAGAAATTGCAAGCAATATAAATGAAGATGTAAGTGCCACAGAAATATATAGTCTTGTAGATAACATGCCTAGTTCTGTGAAGGTGGTTGTAGAACCATATATGAATATAGATAAAATTAAAAATATTGCCATTTTATTAATATGTATTTATTTAATAAGCGCTATATTTGAATACTTTGAAGCAATATTAATGACTGATGTATCAAATAATTTTGCTAGAAAACTAAGGGGTAATATATCAAGTAAGATTAATAAATTGCCTTTGAAATATTTTGATAAACATGTAATTGGAGATATATTATCGAGAGTTACAAATGATGTTGATACAATTGCTCAATCAATGAACCAATCATTATCAACTTTAGTTAGCGCTATTACTCTATTTGTGGGAACTATTATTATGATGTTTGTAACAAATAGTGTTATGGCTATTACGGCTATACTTGCAAGTTTATTTGGCTTTGTGTTTATGTCATTAGTTTTATCTAAATCGCAAAAGTATTTCGTTGCTAAACAAAATGAACTTGGAGCTTTAAATGGTCATATTGAAGAAGTTTATTCAGGGCTAAATGTTGTTAAAACATATAATGGTGAAAAAACATCAAATGAAAAATTTGATGAATTGAATGATAAATTATATAAAGCAAATTGGAAGAGTGGATTTTTATCAGGATTAATGATGCCAATGATGAGTTTTATTGGTAACTTTGGTTATGTTGCGGTTTGTGTTGTCGGAGCTTTACTTGCTTTAAATGGACATATTAGTTTTGGTGTAATTGTTGCATTTATTGTTTATGTTAGATTATTTGTTTCACCGCTTTCTCAAATTGCGCAAGCGATGACTAGTCTCCAATCAACTGCTGCAGCTAGTGAAAGAGTATTTGAATTCTTAGATGAAAAGGAAATGGCTGATGAAAGTAATATTAAGATTACTTTGGATAAAGAAAAAGTAAAAGGCAATATTGAATTTAAAAATGTTGAGTTTAAATATGATGGTAATGATAAACCCACGATTAAGAACTTTAGTGCTAAAGCCAAGGCTGGTGAAAAAGTAGCAATTGTTGGGCCAACTGGTGCTGGTAAAACTACAATGGTTAATCTACTTATGAAATTCTATGATATTAATAAAGGAGAAATATTAATTGATGGTGTTTCTACGAAGGATTTAACTCGTAGTAATATTCATGATTTATTTACAATGGTTCTTCAAGATACTTGGGTATTTAATGGTTCAATTAAAGATAACATTATTTATAATACTTCAGATGTTTCAATGGAAATGGTAGAAAGTGTTTGCAAAACTGTTGGACTTGATCATTTCATTAAAACATTGCCAGATGGTTATAATACAATTCTTAACGATAATGATTCAGTGTCAGCGGGTCAAAGACAACTTCTTACAATTGCTCGTGGTATGATCCAAAATGCACCATTCTTGATTCTAGATGAGGCTACTAGTAATGTTGATACAAGAACTGAAGAATTAGTTCAAAAAGCAATGGATAAATTAACTGAAGGTAAAACATCATTTATAATTGCTCACAGATTATCCACAATAAAAAATGCTGATTTAATACTTGTTATGAATGAAGGTAATATTATTGAGCAAGGTAATCATGAGGAATTAATGAAGCAAAATGGTTTTTATGCAGAGCTTTACAATTCACAATTTAAGTTATAATCGATAAAAGTTTTTACGATGTGTTGTAAAAACTTTTTTTATTGCATGTTTTTGTGATATAATATGACTTAAGTTTGAGGTGATATTATGCAAAAAAGCGTACTTATTGTTGAAGATGATAATGATATATTAGAACTTCTTAAATTATATCTTGAATCTAGTAATTTTTTAGTATATGTTGCTTATGATGGAATTGATGCATTGGAATTATTAGAAAAAGAGAAAATAAATATTATAATTGCTGATATTATGATGCCAAGGATGAATGGTTATGAATTAATTAAGAGTGTTCGAGTAAATAGTAATATTCCTATTATAATAATATCTGCTAAAAATATGGATAGTGATAAAATATTAGGCTTAGATATTGGAGCTGATGCATACATTACTAAACCGTTTAATCCTTTAGAAGTGGTTGCGTATGTAAAAGCATTACTTAGAAGGTATAATGAATTTGAGGAAAGTAATAAAGAAAGTGATGTAATAAAGGTGGGGGAATTATCCTTAGATTTAAATAAGTATATTCTTAAAAAGAATAACAAAGTTATTCCTTTAACATCAACTGAATTAAAAATATTAACTATGTTAATGAAGTATCCAGGTAAAATATTTACTAAAGCACAAATATATGAGGTAATAAATGGAGATTATTATGAATGTGATGATAATACAATGATGGTTCATATATCAAATATAAGAAGTAAGATAGAAGACAATCCATCAAAACCAGTTTACATTAAAACAGTTAGGGGGTTAGGTTATAAAATTGAAAACAAAGAAGAATTATAGTTTTAGTAGATATGTAATTATTCAATTTGCAATTTATACTTTAATTATATTGGGAGTTACAATTGTTACATATTTTTTAATTAATTGGCGATTAAATAATAGTTTTTTGGTGCTAGATGATTTTTTAGAATATAAAGATAAACTTGAGTATGAAGATTATGCGGGAATTCCTATGTCTAAATTCCCTGGGTGTGATTTTGCAGTTTATGATAATAATAATGAATTAATATATACAACTGATGGTAATACTGAAGATGCTGTGTTAGGTAGTGATTTAATATTTGTAAATGATTATAGTAATGTTTATTATGATATATTTAATTATAGAAATAAAGAAAACAAAAAAGTGTATAAAATTTATGAAACAATATATAATGATGAATTATCAGATGAAGTTGTAGTAGGTAATGCTGAGCTTGATGAATATTTAAATGTTTTAGGAGGTACATTATTTAAATCTAATGATACTTTAACAGATAGAGAGCTTAATTTACTGTATGGTTACTATAATGATGAGCAAATGGTAGAAAAATATGAATTTACAACGAATTATGATTATGATATAGAAAATGGAAATAGAAGAACTCTTTTGTTTATGTCACCAGTTTTTAATTCTGAGTCATATGATGCTGCAGTTGCAAGTTCGGAAAAAATATGGTTTATTGCTATTCCTGTTTTGATTTTGCTTATTATAATAGAAACTTACTTTTTTAATAAAAAAGTGAAGGAAAGCTTAGATGTTTTAAAAAATATTGTGACTTCATATGAAGAAAATGGTAGTTGTGAAAGATATAAAAAATTACCTCGAGAATTTGAAGAAGTGGCAAGTCGTTTTGAAAATCTTATGGAAAAGTCTAAAAAACTAGAAAATGACAAAATTAAAATTTATGAAGATAGACAAAAGATTATCGCTAATTTGTCTCATGATTTAAAAACTCCTTTAACAGTTATACAAGGATATTCAAAAGCTTTTTTAGATAATCTAGTACCAGATGATAAAAAAGAACAATATTTAAAAACCATTTATAAAAAATCTATAGTAGCAACAGATGCAATTGATTCTTTATTTATGTATGCTCATTTAAATCATCCTGAATATGGTCTTTCACTTGAAAATGTAGATATTGTTATGTATAGCAAGAACTATTTAGCTGAAAAGTATAATGAAATTGAATCTAATAGTATGAAATTGGATGTTGATATAAAAATAGATAAATTAAATATTGATATAGATACGAAAAATTTTAGAAGAATTTATGAAAATTTAATAAATAATTCAATTAAATATAATAAAAAAGACACGAAAATATATTTTAAAATGTGGGTAGATAAAAATTTGTGTATTTCTATTGGTGATAATGGTGTTGGTATAGATGCAAATATTAAAGATAATATCTTTGAAGCTTTTGTTACTAGTAATAGTGCAAGAACTAGTGGTAATGGTACTGGTTTAGGTCTTTCAATAGTTAAAAATTTGGTTGAGCTTCATAATGGTGAGATAGAACTTGTTAAAAAACCAAAAAAACCTTTAAAAACAGAATTCTTAATAAAAATTAAGATTTAGTTAAGATTTTATTTATTTAAGTATTATATAATTAGTTTGAGGTTGGATATGAAAAGTGTATTAGAATATTTAGAAAATGTAAAAACAAATAATTTAATTATTGATGAAAATGGAAGTATTACTTACCAAGAGCTACTTACTTTTAGTAAAAAAATAGGTAGTGGATTAGGAAAATTTGTTAAAAATAATGATCCAGTTCCGATTTATATGGAAAAAGGTATTAAGGCTTTAGAAGTGTTTATGGGAGCTTTGTATGCTGGAGGCTTTTATAGTTTATTAAATGTTGGATTACCTAAGATGAGACTTGAACAAATTATTGGAGTTTTAGATGTAGATTATATTATTACTGATAATGAACATTTAGAGGCTGCGAAAGAATTTTTTTCAGATAAAAAAATAATTTTATATGAGGATTTAATAAAAGAAAAAATTGATGAAGAGCTACTTTCGAATATAAGACGAAAAAAAGTTGATTTAGATCCAGTTTATGCTAATTTTACAAGCGGTTCTACGGGAGTTCCTAAAGGGGTTATTGTTGGTAATCGCTCAATTATAGATTTTGTAGACAATTTTGTCGATACTTTTGGAATTGATTCTACAGATGTTATAGCAAATCAAGCACCATTTGATTTTGATGTATCTGTTAAGGATATTTATCCTGCATTAAAAACTGGAGCAACTCTTGTAATTGTGCCAAAAGAATTGTTTTCAAAACCAGCTAAATTAATTGATTTCTTAGTAGAAAATAATATTACAACAATGACATGGGCAGTATCAGCTTTGTGTTTAATAACAACATTTCATGGGCTTGATTATAAAGTTCCGACAACTGTTAAAAGGATAATGTTTAGTGGTGAAGTAATGCCTATGAAACATTTAAATTCATGGATGGAGCATTTACCTGATGCTATGTTTGTTAATTTATATGGTCCAACAGAAATTACATGTAATTGTACATATCACATTATTGATCGAAATAGGAAATATGAAAAAATACCAATAGGAATTCCATTTAATAATGAAGCTGTGTTTTTATTGAATGATAAAAATGAATTGGTAAATAATGAACTTGAAAAAGGAGAAATTTGTGTTCGAGGTACTGCTTTGGCTTTGGGATATTATAAAAATAAAGAACAAACTGAAAAGGCATTTGTAAGAAACCCATTGAATGATAAGTATATTGAATATATTTATAGAACTGGAGATTTAGGATATTATCAAAATAATGAACTTTATTTTGGAGGAAGAAAAGATTTTCAAATAAAGTATATGGGACATAGAATTGAACTTGAAGAAATAGATAAAGCAATTGGTTCTTTTGAAGGGGTTCTGCGAGTATGTTCTATATTTAGAGAAGAAAAAAGTAAATTATATGCTTTTTATATCGGGGATATGGAACCAAAAGAATTACATGAAAAATTATCAAAAGAGTTACCGATATTTATGATTCCAAGCAAATTTATTAAAGTAGAAGAAATGCCTTTATCTAAGAATGGTAAAATAGATCGTAAAAAGTTAGAGGAATTGATATAATGGAAAAATCATTGGAGAAGAAAATAATTAGTGAAGTAAGTACACCATTTTATGTATTTGATATTGATATATTAAAAGCAAGGATTGATTATCTAAAAAGTATGATGCCTGAGAATGTTTGTTTATGCTATGCTATGAAGGCTAATCCATTTGTAGTAAAAGAAATAGATGAGATAATAGAAAAATATGAAATTTGTTCTTATGGAGAATGGAATATTGCCAAAAAAATGGGGATAACTGATAGTAAGATGGTTATATCTGGCGTTTATAAAGATGAATTAAGTATGGACAATATAATTAATAATCAAAAAAATGGTGAAGTATTTACAATTGAATCATTAAATCAGATAGCTCTTTTAGATAAATTAACTAAAGAAAAAAGAAAAGTAATAAATATTATTTTAAGACTTACAAGTGGTAATCAATTTGGAATGTCTGAAGAAGAAGTAATTGAAATATTGGAAGACAGAGCTAAATATGAGTGTTTAAATATAATGGGTATTCAATATTTCTCTGGTACTCAAAAGAAATTATCAAAAAGAATAATTAAGGAATTGGAATATGTTGATGAATTTGTTGAAAAGTTAAAAATCGATTTAGGTTTTGTTGTGGAAGAACTAGAGTTTGGACCTGGATTTCCAGTTGTTTATTTTGAAGCTGAACAGGATTTTGATGAAAAAACATATTTGATGGAAATAGCTGATAAAATAAAGAATATGAAGTATCAAGGACATATTACTATGGAACTTGGAAGAAGTATGGTAGCATCATGTGGAAGTTATTATACAAAAGTTGTTGATAAAAAGACAAATAAAGAAGGAAATTTTGCTGTTTTAGATGGTGGTATGAATCATTTAGTATATTATGGTCAAATGATGGCAATGAAAAAACCAATGTTAGATATTATTCCTAAAAGAGGAGAAAATAAAAAAGAAAATTGGAATTTAGTTGGAGCTTTATGTACAATAAATGATTTAGTGGTTAAACAATTACCAGTTTCTAATTTAGAGTTAGGAGATATATTTGTATTCAAAAATACCGGGGCTTATTCAATGACTGAAGGAATTAGTTTGTTTTTAAGTCGTGATTTACCGAAGGTATTGTTTGTAAGTGGGGGAAATATGAAGATAGTTAGAGAAAATATTAATACATATAAATTAAATATGCCTAATGAAGGGGGTGAAATATAATGGAAAAATTAATTGAAATATTAGAAGATTTAAATCCTGAAGTTGATTATAATACATGTACCAATTTAATAGATGGACACTATTTAGATTCACTTGCAATTTTATCTTTGGTTGCTGAAATTGAAGAAGAATTTGATGTTGTTATACCTACAGTTGAAATTATTCCTAATAACTTTAATTCTGCTCAAAATTTATGGGCTTTAATTGAAAGAATAAAGGAAGAAGATTAAGATGCAATATTGTAGTGCAATATATTTGGCAGTTTTTTTACCAATTACATTACTGGTTTATGCACTAACTGCTAAGAAGAAAAGGTGGCTTGTTTTATTAATAGCAAGCTATATTTTCTTCTTATCTTTAAGTGGTAAACTAATTGTATATTTGCTGTTTTCAACGTTGTCAATTCATCATTTTGGATTGTGGATTGATAAATTTAATAAAAATAGAGATAAGGAATTAGAAAAATGTTCTAAGGAACAAAAAAAAGAGATTAAAGAGGCATATAAAAAGAAGACAAATATGATAGTACTGTTTGCGGTGTTAATTCATATTGGTCTTTTAGTTATACTAAAATATACTGGCTTTTTTGGCGAAAATATTAATAATTTATTATCATTGTTTAATACAGATTTTAGATTTAAAATACCTAAGATATGTATACCAATTGGTATTAGTTTTTATACGTTACAAGGGTTATCATATATTATTGATGTTTATAAAGGAAAGATAAATGCAGATGATAATTTAGGAAGACTTGCTTTGTTTATGGCTTTTTTTCCTTGTATTATGGAAGGCCCAATATGTAGATATAGCGATACTGCAGAAAAGTTATATGAAGGCAAATCATTAACTTATAAGAATTTGAGTTTTGGTGTTCAAAGAATTCTTTGGGGGTTAATGAAAAAAATGGTTGTTGCAGATAGATTGAATCCATTTATTGAAAAAATATTTTTTGAATATAATAGTTTAGATGGAGGAGTTATCTTAATTGGCGCTATCTTCTATACCGTTCAACTTTATATGGATTTTTCGGGCACTATTGATATAGTTCTTGGTAGTGCTGAGATGTTTGGTATAACACTTCCTGAGAATTTCAAACAACCATTTTTTAGCAAAAATATTTCTGATTTTTGGACAAGATGGCATATAACTTTAGGTACTTGGTTTAGAGATTATATATTTTATCCTGTTTCATTAAGTAAACCAATGAAAAAAGTAACACTTGTTTCTAGAAAAGTTTTAGGTAATCATTATGGTCCACTTTTAGCGGGTAGCATAGCTTTATTTTTAGTGTGGATAAGTAATGGGTTGTGGCATGGAGCTGCTTGGACTTATGTATTTTTTGGAATGTATCATTTTGTTTTAATAGTTTTAGGTAATGTATTTACGCCATTGATACAAAAAATATGTAGTAAAATTCATGTTAATAGGTCAGGTAAACCATATGTAATGATGCAAGTTTTAAAAACAACTATTTTAGTTATATTTGGTGAGTTATTCTTTAGGGCGAATACTTTATCTGGAGGATTAGAAATGTTTAAGAAAATATTTACAGATTTTAGTTTGAGCTCTATAAAGAATGGTTCTTTATTTAAACTAGGATGTGATAGATCTGACTTTTTAATAATTGGCTTTGTTTTAATAATTATTTTAGTAACTAGTATTTTAAAAGAAAAAGATATTAATATTAGAGAATCTGTTGCAAAAATGAATATATGCTTTAGGTGGACTTTATATTATGCTTTAATACTTATCATAATTATTTTTGGAGCTTATGGATTTGGATATGCTCCGGTAGATCCAATATATGCGAATTTTTAAAGGAGATAAGATGAATAATTTAAAAAATATTTATAAACCAATAATTTTTATCTTTATATTATTTTTAATTCTCTTAGGAATATCAGGCTGGTTTATGCCTAAGAATAATGTTAAAGGTAATGGAATTCATGAAGCCAGATCTAATGGAGTTTTTGGAGAGAAAAAAAATACTATTGATGTTTTAGTTATAGGTGATAGTGAATCTTTTACGAGTATTTCTCCTTTACCAATTTGGAATAAGTATGGTTTTACAATGTATAATGGTGGTGTATCTAGACAATATTTGGTAGATACTTATGATTATTTAAATAAAGTGTTGAAATATCAAAGCCCTAAGGTTGTATTGCTTGAGGCAAACGCTATTTATAGAAGAATGAGTGTTAATAATGTAATTTCAACAAAAAGTCAAAAAATTTTGCCAATACTACAATATCATGATAGATGGAAAAATTTAAATAGTAGAGATTTTACTGATAAAGTAAAATATACTTGGACTGATGAATTAAAGGGTTTTTATTATAATACTTCGGTTGTTCCTCCGAAATATGTCGGAGATTATATGAAAAATAATAAGAAAAAAACTGGTATTAGTACTATTAATAAGTATTATTTAGATAAAATTGTTGATAAATGTAAAGATAATAACATAAAAATTATTTTGTATACAGTTCCAAGTACATTAAATTGGAATAATAAAAGACATAATGAAGTAATGAAATATGCTAACTCTAAAAATATTGCTTATTTAGATTTAAATTTAAATGTTGATGAATTAGGAATTGATTGGAATTTTGATTCGAGAGATGGTGGGGATCATTTAAATTATTATGGTGCTCTAAAAATTACAAATTACATGGGAAATTATTTATATAATTTAAATATTTTAACTAATCATAAAGGTGATAAAAAGTATGATTCATGGAATAAATCATATGAAATGTATGAAAAAAAGATTATAAATGCAAATAACAAGTTGTAATTATGTTTGATAGCAATTTAACCGGTATAATATAGTAAATATGAAAAAGAGATGCAATTCTTTTTGACACTAATTTAATTTAGTGTTTTTTTAATTTTGCATTGTTATATAAAATTTAATTATTTTGGATTTAATCACTAAATGATTAGATTTTCATAATATATCTTAGGTGATATACATGGATGAAAGAGCTTTAAAAAAGGTGGTTTTAGATAGTGGACACGGTGGTACGGATAGTGGAACTGTTGCTAATGGAATAGTGGAAAAAGACTATAATTTAAAAATAAGTGACTATATTCATAAGAGATTAGATGAAATGGGTGTGCCTAATAAAATGACTAGGACAAGTGATGTTACTATAACACCAAGCGAAAGACCTAAAAAAGTACAAAGTTTTTATGGTAACGGTAGTGATGTAATTGTTGTTTCAAATCATATAAATGCAGGAGGTGGCGATGGAGCAGAAGTAATATATGCTTTGAGGAATAATGACACTTTTGCTAAGAAAATTGCTAAAGAGTTTGAAAATGCTGGTCAAAATGTTAGAAAATATTATCAAAGAAGACTTCCGAGTAACCCAGCGAAAGATTATTACTATATAATGCGTGATACTCCGAATAATGAAACAGTAATTGTGGAATATGGATTTGCTGATTCTGATGGTGATGATGTTTCACAACTTAAAAACAATTGGGAAAACTTGGCTGAAGCGGTTACTAAAGCTATTGTGGAATATGCCGGGGGTAAATATGTTGCTCCATTGGATTCAAATTACTATACTGTTAAAAGTGGGGATAGTTTATGGAGTATTTCTAGAAAATTTGGGGTATCTGTTTCTGAATTAAAAGAAGCAAATAACTTATCAAGTAATTTATTAAGTATAGGTCAAAATTTAATAATTCCTGGTAAAGTTCCTGAAAAAGAAAGTGATGAATATGCAGTTCAAAAAGGAGATACTTTATATAGTATAGCCAGAAAGTTTAATACAACTGTTGATAACTTAAAGTCATTAAATAATATTACAACTGATTCACTTGCGATTGGTCAAATACTCAAAATACCTGGGGAAGAAAATATAAAAGAGAATACATATACTGTTAAAAAGGGTGATAATTTATATAGTATTGCTAGAACTTATGGTACCACTGTTGATAAGTTAAAAGATATTAACAATTTGACATCAAATAATTTAAGTATAGGTCAAGTGCTTAAGTTGCCAAGTGGTGATACTACTAAAGATAATGTAGTATACACAGTTAAAAAAGGCGATAGCTTGTATAGTATAGCACGTGAATATGGAACTACTGTTGATGCTTTAAAAAAATTAAATAATATTACATCTAATACATTAAGTATAGGACAAAAACTATTGTTACCATAACAGTAGTTTTTTTGTAATAATCATTGTTTTTGCCAAATGGTATTTACAGGTTAAAATATGATAATTACTTCAAAAATTACTAAACAAAAATTAACTGAATATTCTAATCAAAATAATATAATATTAAGAGATATAAAAGATGTTCATCCTTTAGATATGTGGAACAAAGAATTTTTTGTTAGTATTATTGGAGAATTAAAATAACCCAAAATTATTTTGTAATTTTGGGTTTCTTTTTTAGTTTCAAAGCTTTTTCTTTTAGGCTTTTTGTAAGATTTGGAAATGATTCTATTATTCTTTCATAAACATAGAAATCATTTTTTATGAATTTCTTTATAGCATTTTTAATATCTAGTGTTGAATCCTTTTTAATGTTTTTAGATACAAATTTTAATTTAAATACAATTATTAAAGAAATAATAACATCAATAATAAATAAAGTTATTAAAATAATGGATATAATTAAAATTGTTTTTTCTGATAATTTGTTAATGTTTGTTATAAAAAATGGTGTTGCATATTTTATAGCAAGTACGCCGAGGATAGAAAATGGTGTCATTGTTTCTAAACAAATTCTTCCATTTATATTAAACCTCATTTGAGAATAATCCCACCATCTAAGTTTAAATATTTTTTCCATTAAAAAACTTGTTATATATTCAAGTAATGAGCATGTAAACATTGTTAAAATAAATAATACTATAATGTTATTCACATAGTTTTGTAATAATAAATTTAGTAAAATACATCCGCATCCATATATTGGACAACAAGGTCCAAGTAAAAATCCTCGATTTACAAATTTTTTGTCTGTAATGAGTGTTAATGTTACTTCCATTACCCAACCTAGAAATGAGAAAATAAAAAATAATATACAATAAGAATAAAACATAGAAATCGCTCCTTATTCATTATTATACATTATTTGTTAAATTATGCCAAGATTAATGGATTTTTGTACATATTCCTGAATCTGGAACATAAAAACAATGGCTTTTATACCTTCCTGCTAGATCTTGATTGTACCAAGTTTGTTTACAAGATGCTCCTTTAGTGGGTGAATAAAACCATAAGGCATTAGTGGCTGGATGATAATATTCTCCACGCACTATTCTTTGTGCTAATTGTTTTTCTAAAGTTGTGGCTGTTGCGTTAAATAGTGAAGAATTTACTCCGGTGAATTGATTAGGTTGGTAAATTGCATCATAAATACTATCGACATTTTTAAAAGTTAAACAATCTGCTAAAACTCTATTGGCTACAACATTTCCTACCATTAACATTCCAAGGTTACCTTCACCAAGTGCTTCTGCACGCATAATTCTTGCAAGTAAATCGAGTTCTCGATTTGTATAATTAAAAAGCATAATATCACCTTAATATAGTGTATGTTTTTATAATTAATCTGTTATTACCTCATCAATTTTATAATCAAATTTGTCAGTATCAATTTTTTCTACAAGACATTCTTTGTAACACAAACCAATAGTTTTAATTTTATGCTTACTTAAAAATTTATCATAATAACCTTTTCCGTAACCTACTCGAAAATTTTCTTTATCATAACATATACCCGGAACTATACATATTGTGCTATCAAAATCATTAACATAATTATTATTTATAGGTTCTGGTATATTATATTTTCCTGGTATTAATTCATTTAAACTTTTTATGTAACAAAATTTCATATTATTATTTATTATTTTAGGTATAGCTATTTTTTTAGAGTTTATAAAATGTTTGATTATTTCTGATGTTTCAACTTCACTTTTTATAGAGATATAAATTAAGATGATTTTTGCTGATAATACATTTTGATTGTTAATAATTTGTTTGTATATTTCATTATCTTTAATATCTTTATTTTTGATATTATCTCTTTTTTCTTTATATGTTTTTCTTAAAAAATTTTTTTCCATAAGTATATTTAAGCACATATTTGTAAAAAATGCTAGTAATTTTATTTTTATTATGTTATAATCTATTTGTTTCCAAAGAATTTAGGGGCATGGTATAATGGTAGCATAGGAGTCTCCAAAACTTTTGATGGGAGTTCGATTCTCTCTGCCCCTGCCAAGAAAATACCGATTTTTCCTTATAAAATAAAGGAAAAATCGTTTTTTTATGTAAAAAATATTATTGCTTTTTTAAATATAACTTAGAATAATTTTTGTTAAGAGTTAACATCACACTAGAGGTGATAAAATTGATAATTCATAAAAAATACGATGTAGATGAAGGTTGTTTGGTATTACTTAATATTTTGGAGAATCTGTTTATTAGTTAATGTGTTTCTGTTCCAAGAAATATATATAAGGAAATTGAAAAATTATACGATTTGTTAGTTGAATATTTAGTTGGAAATTATTTGAATGTCGAAATGATATATACTAAATTAGTTCAAGAGGTAACATTTAAAGTTTTCACAATAAAGAAATATCAAATACTTATAAAAAGAGTTATCAAAAAAGCAAATCATAAATAATTTATTTTTATTATAATTATTTACCGATTTCGGCAGAAAAATTTGCTAGATTAATTGACAAAAACCCTAAAAAATAATATAATTACTTGGGTTGTTTATGTTTTTAAGCAAAAAATAAAAGATATGGCTGATATTATAAATAAAGCTTTGTCATATCTTTTTTTTAGCAAAAAATCTGAAGATAGGAGGTTGATAAAATGCTAAAAAATGCTATAGCATATATTTTAAGAAAAAGAAATAGAACAATTATAGTATTTATTATTTTAACAGTAG
>UQVR01000001.1 GCA_900544625.1 uncultured Mycoplasmatota bacterium | reverse complement strand
ACTGAATATATAAGAAAAACAATAACAAATAAAAGAATAATTGACTAATTTTTATCGTCTGTTAAAATTATATTAAATGGTGCGGTTGAAATTACAATATAAAAAATAGATACATGTGATTGTGTATCTATTTTGTTTTATTCATCAAATGAGGCATCTACATAGTAGATTGGTCTACCTTCTTTTTCATATTGTTTTTCAAAGTCTGTCATAATATTACTTATTTGTCTTTCATCATGATGTAAGTCTAGACTAACTTTATTAAAAATGTACCAATATTGTGATAAAGTTTCTAATGAATAAGCAAATAAACCTTTGTTGTCGGTTTTTAAAATAATGTGTTTGTTCTTCTTGAAAATCTTATCATAAAGTTTTAAATAACTTATGTGCGTAAATCTATTCTTTTCATCAATTCCTTTTGGCCATGGTTCTGAAAAAGTCAAATATATGGTAGATATTTCTTTTCCGAAAATCTTATCAATGTTTCTAGCATCATCATTAATAAGCTTTAAATTAGTTATTTTTTCCGATTTTAATTTTTCAGTAGCCATTACCATTTGTGATGGATAAAGTTCAAGTCCAATAAAGTTTACATTTGGATATTTTTTTGCCATGTTTATGATAAAATCTCCACGTCCCATTCCAAGTTCTAAAGAAATGGGATTCTTGTTACCAAATAAGTCATGCCATTTATTTTTATATTTATAAGGATCTTTAACAAAAAATTTACTTTCTGCAATTATTTTATCAGCGTTTTTAATTTTATTATATTCCATAGTTTTTCCTTCTTTCCTAAAGATTATATCATTAATTTTTATTTATGTAAAATTAATTTGACAAAAATATTCAAAAATTAGCAGTTATATATTGACAAGTGCTAAGCATAATATTATAATGATATTAGCACTGGTAAATAAAGAGTGCTAAGAGAGGTAATATTATGGATGAACGTAAAAACAATCTCTTAAAAGTAATTGTAGAGACTTACATTAAAACGGTAAGACCTGTTGGGTCAAAAGCTTTATGTGATATGTTCAATTTATCTAGCGCAACGATTAGAAATGAAATGGCTTTGCTTGAAGAAATGGGATATCTAGAAAAGAATCATATATCATCTGGTCGTATACCTAGTGAAGAAGGTTATAAATATTATGTTAAAAATTTGATGGAACCTGAAAAACTTACTGGTAGTGAAATGCTTCAATTACAAAGAATATTTGCAAATACTGATATAGAACTTAGTGATGCTATAAATAAATGTATGGATATCATAAGTGATATAACAAATTATACGAGTGTTGTTTTAGGTAAAAGTAGTAGTGATAATTCATTATTACAAATTAATATTATTGATTTAGGAAATAATCAAGTCGTAGCAGTTGTATGTACCGATAAAGGAAATGTTGAAAATAAGATGTTTACTTTACCAAATACAATTAATGTTAAAGAAGTGGTAAAAACAAGCGAAATAATAAATAAAATGCTTGTAGGAACACCAATTAATGAAGTAAGTAAAAGACTTGAAATAGAAGTAAAACCAATTATTAAAACCCAAATAAAACAATATGAAACAGTATATAGTATATTCTATAATGCCTTTAATGATTTTGTAGCTAATAATAGTAATATTCACGTTACAGGAAAAACAAAGATATTTGAACAGCCAGAATACAGTGATATAACAGAATTAAAAAGATTAGCTAATAAACTAGAAGATAAAAATCTTATTACTAAGATGGAAGAAAATAGTAATGAGGATGAGATTAAGGTTTATATTGGCGAAGAGACTGAATTTGATTCAAATGTAACTATTATTAGAAAAAAATATCATATTAATGGTGAAGAAGGTACAATTGCAGTAATAGGTCCAAAGAGAATGGATTATCAAAAAATTGTGGGACTTCTTGAATATATTGATGAAGAACTCGATAGTAGAAAGGATAAATAATGGAAGAAAAAAAGATTAAAGGTAAACAAAAAGTAAAAAGTGTAAAAAAGAAAGAACCTAACAAAATTAAAAATGAAACAAATAATAAATTAGCAGAAGAAAATGCTAAATTAAATGAAAAACTTCTTAGAGTAATGGCAGAAATGCAAAATATGAAAAGAAGAAATGATGAAGAAATTAGTAAACTTTGCAAATATGATGGTGAAAAATTAATTACAAAGATATTACCAATCGTTGATAATTTTGAAAGAGCAATAATGCTTGATGATCGAGATTTATCTGATGAAGTTTCTAAATTCTTAAGTGGATTTAAAATGATTTATACTAATTTAGTAAGTATATTAAATGAATTAGAAGTAAAAGAAATAGACTGTAAGGGACTAGAATTTGATCCAAATAAAATGGAAGCAGTTCTTACAGATAGTAATAAAGAATTACCAAGTAATGTAGTACTTGAAGTACTACAAAAAGGTTACACTTATAAAGATAAAGTTATAAGGGTAGCAATGGTAAAAGTAAATGAATAATTAAGCTCAAGTAAAAGAAAAGAAAGGAATGATTAAATATGAGTAAAATTATAGGTATTGACTTAGGTACTACAAATTCATGTGTTGCAGTACTTGAAGGGGGAGAACCAAAGGTTATAGCTAATGCTGAAGGAAATAGAACAACTCCATCAGTAGTGGCATTTAAAGGAGATGAAGAATTAGTTGGTGAAGTTGCAAAAAGACAAGCCGTAACTAATGTTAAAAATACTATTTCTTCAATTAAAAGAAAAATGGGTACTAGTGAAAAAGTAGAAGCTGGGGGAAAGAAATGGACTCCAGAAGAAATTAGTGCTAAGATATTAGGAAAACTAAAGAAAGATGCTGAAAGTTATCTTGGAGAAAAAGTAACTAAAGCAGTTATTACAGTTCCAGCATACTTTAATGATGCCGAAAGACAAGCTACTAAAAATGCCGGTAAAATTGCAGGATTAGAAGTAGAAAGAATTATCAATGAACCAACAGCAGCAGCACTTGCATATGGTTTAGATAAACAAGATAAATTACAAACTATTCTAGTTTATGACTTAGGTGGTGGAACATTCGATGTTTCAATTCTAGAACTAGGTGATGGTGTGTTTGAAGTTAAAGCAACAAGTGGTAATAATCGTCTAGGTGGAGATGATTTTGATGCAAGAGTAACAGACTATTTGGTAAATGAATTCAAAAAAGAACATGGTATTGATTTAAGTAAAGATACTATGGCAATGCAAAGAATTAAAGATGCAGCTGAAAAAGCTAAGAAAGACTTATCAAGTATGACGACAACTCAAATTAGCTTACCATTTATTGCACAAAACGATGAAGGTCCAGTTCATTTAGATATGACTTTAACAAAAGCTAAATTTGAAGACTTATGTCGTGATTTATTTGATTCAACACTTGAACCAGTTAGAAAAGCTTTAAAAGATGCTAATATGACTGCTAAAGATATTGATAAAGTAATATTAGTTGGTGGATCAAGTCGTATTCCATATATTCAAGAACTTGTTAAAAAAGAACTTGGACAAGAACCTAACAAGAGTGTTAACCCAGATGAAGTAGTTGCCATGGGTGCAGCTATTCAAGGTGGAGTACTTACTGGTGAAGTTGATGATATCGTTTTACTTGATGTTACACCATTATCACTTGGTATTGAAACTCTAGGAAATGTTATGACAGTATTAATCCCAAGAAATACAACAATTCCAACAAGCAAATCTCAAGTATTCTCTACTGCTGTAGATAATCAACCGGCTGTTGATATTCATGTATTACAAGGTGAAAGACCAATGGCTAATGATAACAAGACACTTGGAAACTTCCAATTAACTAATTTGCCTCCAGCAAGAAGAGGAGTTCCTCAAATTGAAGTTAAATTTGATATTGATGCTAATGGTATTGTTAATGTTACTGCTAAAGATTTAGGTACAAATAAAGAACAATCAATTACAATTACATCATCAACCAATCTATCTGATGAAGAAATTGATAAAATGATGAAAGAAGCTGAAGCAAATAAAGAAGCTGATGAAAAGAGAAAAGAAGAAGCTGAAGTAAGAAATAATGCTGATAGTATTGTATTTGCTACTGAAAAAGCTCTATCTGATCTAGGTGATAAAGTATCCGAAGACGACAAAAAGAACGCTGAAGAAAAACTAGAAGCAGCAAAGAAAGCCTTAGAAGGAACTGATATTGAAGAAATTAAAAAAACTAGCGAAGAATTAAATAAAGTAGCTATGGATTTAGCAGCTAAAGTATATGAACAAGCAGCTAAAGATAATGCAAATAATACTGAAACAAATAGTGGTAATGATAATGACCATGAAAAAGTTGAAGATGCCACATACGAAGAAAAATAATAAAATATAAATTGGTAAAAAGAGAGCGTCTTATACTCTCTTTTTGACCGTAATAAGGAGCACAGATGAAAAAAGAAAATCTTGAAAGAATGCTTGAAAATATGTTATCAACTGGTGGGGACTTTGCAGAAATATTCCTTGAAGATAAAAAAACTACAATATATAACTATGTTGATAGCAACTTAGATGGATATAGCGTTAACTATAGTAGTGGACTAGGTCTTAGATTAGCTAAGGAAAATAATGTTTATTATGCTGCTACTAACGATTTTAGCAATAAAAATATTAATTCAATCATAAATTCTTTAAAAGAAAACGTTAATGAAAAAGCAATATATGATTATGTATCCCTAAATAGAATAAAAAAATATAAAAATAATCATAAAACTCATTATACAAATGAAGACATAAAAAAATTATTTAATAGCTTAGATAAAAAAATAAGAATTAAAGATGAAAGAATTAATCAAGTAAGTCTAAATTTACAAAATGTTAAACAAAATGTAACCATTGCTCGTGAAAACGGTTTATATAAAAAAGAAGAAAGAGAAAGAACTAGATTATATATAACAATTAGCTTAAAAGATAATGATAAAGCATGTAACATAGCATATTCTTATGGCAAAACAATTAGCTTGGATTTACTAGACGAAATAAATTATGATGAAGTAATAAATAACCTAGTAAAAGAAGGTCTTGATAAATTATATGCTAAACCTTGTGTTGGTGGAGAAATGCCAGTTATTATCGAAAATGGTTTTGGTGGGGTAATATTTCACGAAGCCTGCGGACATGCAATGGAAGCAACATCTGTAGCAGATAAAATATCAGTTTTAAGTCATGATTTAGGTAACAAAATAGCAAGTGAAAAAGTAAGTATTATTGATGATGGAACATTATATAATGAATGGGGATCAAGTAAGATTGATGACGAAGGTAGAGAAACAAAGATTAATAAGTTAATTGATAAAGGAGTATTAACTGGATACTTAATTGATGAAATAAACAATCGTAAGATGAAAATGCAGCCAACCGGAAGTAGCAGAAGAGAAAGTTATATATATGCCCCGACATCTAGAATGAATAATACATATCTTGAAAAAGGAACAGATACTTTTGAAGAAATGATAAAAAATATAAAATTAGGCCTTTATGCCAAAAAAATGGGCGGAGGATGTGTATCACCCGAAACCGGAGATTTTAACTTTGCTTGTGATTTAGCATATATGATTCGTGATGGTAAAATAGCTGAATGTGTTAAGTCTGCTAGTTTAATTGGTAATTGTAAAGATATATTACAAAGTGTAGAGATGGTCGGAGATAACCTAGCGCTTGGACAAGGAATGTGTGGTTCAATCAGTGGGTCTGTACCCGTAAATGTCGGTATGCCTCGCATAAAAGTTGGCCATATTCTTGTCGGAGGTGAAAAAGATGAATAAATTAATTGAAATTGGTAAAAAACATAACATAGATATTGAGATATTTAAAGAAAAACATAACAGCACAGACATAAGTACATTAAATGATAAAATTAAGTTATTTCAAATAACCAATGTATCAAAATATATAATTAAAGCTATCAGGGATAATAGATGTGTTAAGATTGTTACTGAAAGTATTAAAAATTCTGAAGAGTTAATAAACACTTTGGAAGATATATTTAAAACATCAGACAATAAAAATTCTAATAGACTATGCGCTGGTAATATAAAAAATAAATTAAGAAAAAAAGAGATAATCGATTATAGTAAAGTAAAAGAAGATTTATTATCATTAAATGATTTAAAGAAAAAGTATTCTTGTATAAAATCTATTGAAGCAGATTATACTCATACTGAACGTGGAAATTATATTACTAATTTAATAAATAATTGTGATATGGAAGATGAAACATATTTTAATGCTTATGGAGTCGCTATAACAGTAAATAAAGATGATATAACTAGAGTATTATATATAGGTTATTATACAAAAAAATACGATTTTAGCGAGTTTAAAGAATATTTGTTGAAAAAATTAGAATACTTATTAATTAAATTAGATAGTAAGTCAGTTACTACGAATAAGTACAAAGTATTACTTACTAACAATGTCGTAGAAAGTATATTATTTACATTTAAAGATTCATTTCAAAGTAAAAATATATTTTTAAATGAGTCAGTATTATCTGGCAAATTAAATAGTAAAATATTTAGTGATAAAATAAATATTGTTGAGGATTCTCCAAAAGGAATATTAAATGCCAATTTTGATAGTGAAGGAACATTAAAGGCCCAACAAGCATTAGTAAAAAATGGTGTATTTAAAAAAGAAATAAATAATATTGAGTATGCTATTAAATTAAATAAAGAAGCAACTGGTAATGCAAATGGAGTCAATAATTTATATATAGAATGTGGTAATAAATCGTATGAAGAACTAATAAAAGAACTTGATAATGGGATTATCATTGATGAAGCCTTTGGATTTCATTCTGGCGTAGATTTAAAAACTGGAAACATATCAGTTCAAGCAGAAGGTTTACTTGTAGAAAATGGAAAAGTAACAAAAGGTTTAAATATGATTATATTATCAACGAATCTTTTTGAAGTATTTTCAAATGTTTTAGAAGTTGGTAGTGATTTATCTAATTTTAGTTTAAGTGTTAGAACACCATCATTTTTACTATACGATATAACTATCACTGGAAAGGAGTAAAAAATGAATAAAAAAGATTATTATGAAGTCTTAGGGGTCAGTAAAACTGCCACTGATGAAGAAATAAAAAGAGCTTTTAGAAAATTAGCTAAACAATATCATCCCGATATAAATAAAGAACCGGGGGCAGAAGAAAAATTTAAAGAAATTGGTGAAGCGTATGCAGTTTTATCCGATGCTACGAAAAGGCGCCAATATGATCAATTTGGTCATGCGGCATTTCAAAATGGTGCAGGTGGAGCATCAGGATTCCAAGGCTTTAATATGGGAGACATTGATCTTGAGGATATTCTCGGAGACTTATTTGGTGGAGGTTTTTCAAGCTTTTCTGGATTCGGCAGAGGTTCAAAATCAAGCAATAGAGCTAGAAAGGGCGAAGATATAAGAGTAATATTAAATCTTACTTTTGAAGAAGCAGCCTTTGGATGTGAAAAAGATGTTAAATTAAATCTTACAAGTGAATGTTCAAAATGTAAAGGTAAAGGCGGATTTAATGAATCAACATGTAGAACTTGTGGTGGGGCAGGCAAAGTATTAGAACAAGCCCAAACCATATTTGGATACATGCAAACTCAAAAAACATGCCCAGATTGTAAAGGCTTAGGTAAAACTTATGCAACGGTTTGTGACGATTGTCGTGGAAAAGGAATTGTTGAAAAAGTTAAAACATTAACTGTAACTATCCCTGAAGGTGTTGACGAAGGATATCAACTAAGATTAAGCGGCAAGGGTAATGCAGGAGTAAATGGAGGACCAAACGGAGATGTTTTCCTAGAATTTAAAATTAAAGAACATCCTCTATTTGAAAGAGACGGAGCAGATATTTATTTGGAAGTTCCAGTAACTATAACGGATGCTGCCCTAGGTTGTAAAAAAGAAATACCAACCCTTTATGGCAATATTATATTAGAGATAAAAGCTGGAACACAAAACTATACTAAGTTAAAAATTAAGGGAAAAGGAATAAAATTACCAAATAAAATCAGCAAAGGTGATATGTATGCTGTGGTAAATATTATTACTCCAACTAAACTTGATAGAAAGCAAAAAGCATTATTGCAAGATTTAGCTAAAACTGATCTTGATGATGCTCCAGAATTTAAAAATTTTAAAAAATATGTAAAATAAAGGTGATTTTTTACCTTTATTTTATTTTTTTATAGACATTATTTTAATAAAATGATATCCTTATAATAGAATGAAAGTAGTGAGGGATAAAAAATGAATGATAATTTAGAAAACAATTTAAGTGACAGCGGGGTTTCAGAAAATAGTGTGAATGGATTAAATACTAGTCAACCAAACGAAATGGTTAATGGAAATACTAGCCAACAAAATGTGGAGCAATTAAACACCGGCGAACCTTTAGAAACGCCAAATTTAAACAATGATTTAAACAATAACATAAGTCAAATGGGAACTAATCAACCAACTGAAACAATAAATGCAAGTGAGGCTGGAACAACGAATCAAAATGCCAACAATAATATGGTTGGAGCTAACTACCCAGGAGTAGATCCAAATACTCAAAATAACATAAATTCAAATAACAACTTAGTTAATAATTCTGTTAAAAAGAAAAATAAAGGATTAATAATAGGATTAGTTATTGCTATAGTAGTTTTACTCATCGTTGTAGGAGGCTTTGTTTATATAAAGAGTACATATAACGCTAAAAGCTTCTTAAACAAAAATGCTAAAAATATTATTGCATCTATCGACAAGTCTTTTGATGTATTATCAATAAACGATGATTTAATTGATAACTTCGATAAGTATGATATGATTAATGATACAAATATTGCATTAACAACATCATCCACAACCTTAAAGTCATTAAATAATCTACAAATAAATTTTAATGAAAAGTCAAATATAAATGATAATTATTTAAGTTTAGATTTAGGATTAAAACAAAACAACGAAAGTATAAAAGGAACTGTTGTTTACAATAACAACAAAATCTATTTAAATAGTAAAGATATTTTTGATAGTCCACTTTATACAACTTTAGATGAAAACATTTTTGCAAATACCAAAGAATATGTTGATATGGTTAAGAATTTTTCAAATATTAATGATCTTGAAAATTCAATGAAAAATATTGTTAAATATGTAGCAAGTGCATTAGAACAAGCAAATATGAATACAAAAACTAGTGGACTAAATATAACATATACATATGAAATAAATGAAAAAAATTACAATAAAGTAATAGATAAATTTATTGAATTAGTTAAAAATGATAAAATTATAATGTCATATTTAGAAAATGATACATCAATTTTAGATAGTTTAAAAGATAGTCCAATAAATATTGTGTTTGAAATAACTATAAAAGCTTTAACAAACGAAGTTCAATCATTTGTATTAGATGTTGAAGGAAGCAAATTAGAAGGTACAAAAGTTGAAAAAAATAAATATAAAATTGTTGGAGAAGATACAGAATTATATTTAGAATGTAAAGACGACGTTATAACAATAACTGAAGGAACAAACAAAATAAGTATTGAAGTAAGTAATAAAAAAATAGGATTAGCAGCAAATGTTGAAAACTCAATTATAGAGTTAGCATTACAAAATGATAAGAAAAATTCAACAATAACAGCGAACATCGATATTGAAGGAGTAAAAGTTAATTGTAATGTCAAAGTAAAGGAAGATTCAAAAAACAATAAATCTGATGCAACTGGAAAGATTGATGTAACTTACAATAACGAAAATATAGTAATAGATTTCACTAATAAAATGGAATATGGCAAAAACAAAATTACAAAAAGTGCTATTACAAATGCCAAAGATTTTGAACAATTAGCTGATTCAGAAACAAGTACTATTATGTTAAATTTATATAGTAAACTTAAAGCATTTGATTTCTTTAAAGATATTTCAGGTATTATTGGTGATGTTGATGAACCTAATTATTCAGATGACGATTATGATTTTAGTGATATAGAAGACAATAGCAATTATAATTTGGACAATTTTGAATTTTAAAAGCATTTTTGATAAATGCTTTTTTTGCTTATAAATTTTTGACATTATATGTGGATAGTGATAAAATAATAATGGTGTTAACAAATGAATAAAGAAATTTTATTAGTGGTAAATTATTATAATGAAAGTATTATTGATTTTGAAAAACAATTAAAGCCAACTCATGAAATTTTTGAAAATATTGTTATTTGCAATAAAAACAACTGTGATATAAAAAGTAATTATCCGATTTTCAATGGAAGAAATTATGATTATTTAGACCAAATTAATAACTATATTAATAAACAAAAATTAAATATTAAATCAATAGTTTTCGTAGACAATATTAACAACATTGATAATGATGATGTTGCAAAATGTGCTTTAGATGCAATTAATCATGAAGATACAATAATACTTGGTTCTAACGAAAACAATAGTATGAGAAAAGATCTAATAAACAAAATATTTAACACATTATTTAATACTAATTTTAAATCTGTTTTACCAGAAATAAAAGCAATAAATATTAAATTATTTAATAACCTTTTATGCAACTTAAAAAATGATAATAATTACATGATAACTGCAATAACAGAAAATATTGCTTTAAAAGAAAATGAAATTAACACAATTTGGCGAAAAAACACGAATAGAGTAGGGAAGGATAGTTTTAAAATGCTCCCCTATCTAAAAGGTCTAATACCATATATCTTTAAATCAATCATACCATATCTAATAAGTTATATATTATTTATGATAATATTTTATTTAAGGTCATCAACAAACGATTTAGAAGGAATCATTTTTGCAAATTTAATATCCGAAGGAGTAGGGATAGTACTACATATAATAATCAACTATAATTGTATATACAAATATAATCTTGTTTCTAGAAACATCCTGTTTTTACTAAAAAAGATCTTCAGAATAATATTATCTTGTTTCTTCATTTATATTTTATATAATTTATTAAATATAAATTTATTTGTAAGTAAATTATTAGTAGACTTAATATTAATGATTATAATAGCAATACTATTTACTTCTATTTCTAAAAAATAATAATACAAGTCCCCTACCACTTAATTATGGTAAATAGGGGACTTTGTTTTCTATTCGCATACATACGCGCATATATCCTTATTTATAATAAATATAAGGTTATAAATGCGCGTATATTATCATTATTAAAAATATAAATAAGGTTATAATAAAAAAATTTTAAATAACAAAATAAATTTATTTAAAAAATATTATTCTTATAAAAATTTTAAATTTCTGTTTCCAAGCATTATTATATGATTGTTAATTATTATAGAAAGGCAAGCATCAAAAATCAAATTAATTAGTAGTTAAAGGATAAGAATTAATGTTAAATTCTCAAAAATAAAATACAAAATAATATATATTATGTTAACTAAGTTATCAAAAAAATAATTATAAATATTTACGTATGAATTTTAATAATAAACATTTAAAACATCTTTTACAAATATCTATCTTTTATATCTGAAACATCTTTACTAATTTGTTCTAATAATTTTCTTTGTTTTTTAAGTTCATTGTATGTTAAAATTGGTAATATAGATTTTATAATTGTAACAAATATTATTATTGCTCCAATTATAATTATATAATTTGCGATAGCTTCATAATCAATATTTAGTCCCATAAAAACACATCCTTACTTTTTGAGTTTAACACAGACAAACATAAAAGTAAATACTCTCCCCCACTCTTTTCGTGTATCAACAAATTTTAACTAATAATTACATTTACTATTACTAGAATTGTTCCCATGATAAGTCCTAAATAAATCCACTTATTTTCTTTATATTTTAACGCTCTAGGAAGCATTTCTTGTATCGATAAAGTAATCATAAGCCCTGCTACTACAATTAGGACTATACTTATCATAAGCTCTGATACAAATTTTTTTAAAAATATAAAAGCTAAAATGGCACCTAAAGGTTCAGATAATCCAGATATTAAAGTTGATTTTATTGCGTTTTTTCTACTACCAGTTGCATAATAAATTGGTACTGCAATAGAAATTCCTTCAGGAATATTATGAAGCATAATGGCAATCGATAATCTTAAACCTAAATCAATACTATGATAACTACTTAAAAATGTTGCAATACCTTCCGGTAAATTATGAAGAATTAAAACAATCATGTTTAAAATACCTAGTTTATATAAATCAATACCTTTGCTTTCTTTTTCTACTAAGGAACTTAGATATGTAATAATTATATAACTAATAATAAATGCTATTAATAAAATTATTAAAGTCTTCCCAATTCCATAGAAGTTAACTATTTCAAAAAATGATGTTGGAATTAAATCTAAAATACTTATAGAAATCATTATTGCAATAGAAAAAGAAAGACAAAAACTTATAAATTTATTTAAGTTCTTCTCTTTAATTTTAAAAAATATTGGAATAGCTCCGATTAACGTTGATAGACCAGCTAATGTAGATAATATAAGTGGAATTATAATATTTTGCATCATATCACCACTTAATTATATTCAAGTTATCTTACTAAATTTCGTTTTAATTCTTCGTTATGGAAAATTGAATGATCAACAGTTGCTGTTTTCATTGATTTCATAATAGCTCTTTTTTGTGGTGTTAGTTTAGTTAAATCTTGCAAAAGAAAGTTGTAAACTGATAAATAACTAATTACAGGAATTATAGTTATCAAAGAGTCTGTCATAATATCCCAAGTACATTCAGTTAATGATGATTCATACCAAATTGGTTGTTTCTTATTTATTCTTTCATTTAAAGCTTCCATTACTTTTTCTAATATTTCGCATTCAGATGTAGATAAGAACGGATTTTTAGTATTTTCTAGTCTTTTTAATTCATATCTTAAAGCTTTAACAAAAAATGTATTTTCTCCATCACTATGACATAATAAATTTTCACTAAATAGTAAATTGCCATGTTGAAATAATTCTTTTTTATAAACCATTGAAAAGTATAATCTTAAAAGCAAGCTTATAGATGCACTATCCGATATTAAATAATCATTAATATTGCTTCCTCTTTTTTCGATTGTAGCTTTCTCATATTCTAAGAATGCTTCTAAACTAAATGTTTTTTTAGAAAATCTTCTTTTTAATTCTTCGTAAGCATCTTTTTGTAAATCAATACTAAATTTATTAGAAAAAATAATAAAAGATAACTCAGACAAGCTAATGCTTTTTATTTTTTTTGTTTTCATAAATGTCTCCCTACCTAGATAGTATCACATAGTTTATTAAAAATCAAATTAAACTAATAAAATATTTAAATAATTTATCCTGATCTATATCATCCATGTCTTCGGGATGCCATTGAACTCCGAATATAAATTTATATCCATTTAAACTTATTGCTTCAATAATACCATCATCACTTCTTGCTTCCACTTTAAAGAAATTTTCATTTATAATTGTATCATGATGCCTACTATTAACAGATATTTTATTTTTGCCGATTATATCTTTTAAAATTCCTTCATTTATATTAATTTCATGAACATATTCTTTATTAGGCACATAATGACTAATATCGCTATCTACTTTAATTGTATGATCCATAAATGTATTTATATTAGCAATTGCTTGCATACCAGCACATATTCCTAGCAAAGGTTTATTGTGTTTCATCGCATATTTTAATACTTTAACATCAACACCATTCCAAGTATTTCCCCCAGGTATAATAAAACCATCACACAAGTCTAAATAAAAACTAACATCACTAACACAAGGTATAATTATAACAGTAACGCCAAGCTTTTCTATTTTTTCTATTAAAGAATGAGGTATTTTTTCTATTTCAATATTAATATCATTAGTTAAAATTCTAGTTGTAATGCCGATTTTTTTCAATTAAATCACTTCCTTAATTTACCATAAAATATATGATTAAAAAATAATATTTGTTCCATAATAATAGTGGGAGGTATATATACATGAGCAAGAATAAAGAAAACGCTAGAAACAAGGCTAAAAAAACAGCTAGAAGTTCTAGTAAAGCCAGTGCAAGATCAAATGCACGTAATGAAGCTCGTAATGAAAACTGCAGATAGTTTTTAGATATGCGCATGAGGATGATTACTATAATCTTCCTCTATTTTTTTATTTTGTAAATGAGAATATATTTCCGTAGTTTCTAAATTCTCGTGGCCTAAAAGTTCTTGAATGACTCTTAAATCAGCTCCATTATTAAGTAGATTTGTAGCAAATGAATGTCTTAGTGTATGAGGACTTATTTCTTTATTTATACCGGATTTATTAGCTAAATCTTTTAATATCTTAAAGAAACCTTGTCTACTTATTTTTGTCCCATTTTTATTTAAAAAGACGTAATTACAAGTAACATTTTTTACCAAAAATGCTCTATAATTATAAACATATAGCTTTAATGCTTCTAAAGCAGTATTTCCGATAGGAATAATTCTATCTTTTTTTCCTTTACCTGTAACTCTAATTATACATTCTTCAAAATTGATTTGATTTAATTCAAGTGAAGTTATTTCACTAATTCTAGCTCCAGTTGCGTAAATTATTTCTAACATTGCCTTATTTCTATAATCAATTGGTTTAGTAAGTCTAATATTAAATAATTTATCTATTTCTTCACTTGTTAAATAATTTGGCAACTTTTTTTCTAACTTCGGAGCTTTTATTCCATCACAGGGATTATTTTCTATTTTATCCATAAATACCAAATACTTATAAAAGGAATTAAATACTGTTAAATAATGAGCTTTTGTTCTTGGGGTAGAATCTATATCATCTAAAAACTTTTTTATATCATTTTTCTTTAGTTTAATTAAATTTTTATTTACACTATTACTTAAAAGAAGTAAGTTTTCTCCATAAGAATCAATCGTATTTAAAGATACTCTTCTTTCATACTTTAAGTATTCTAAATAATCAATTATATCTGGATCTTTAATAGTATCAATAATATTTCTCATAAACAACCACCTAACTATATTTATTGTACCAAATTTTCTTAAAATGTGCTATAATTAAACATGTGATATTATGGAAATTTTAGCAGATAAATTAAGACCTAAAAAAATAGATGACATTATTGGCCAAGACCATCTTATTGGTAAAGGCAAAATTCTTTCTAATCTTGTAAAAAACAAGAAAATTTTTTCAATGATTTTTTATGGAAAGCCAGGTATTGGTAAGACAAGTATAGCCAATGCTTTAGTTAATGAACTTAATATTCATTATAAGTTTTTAAATGCCACAGTAAACAATAAAAGTGATTTTGATTGTGCTATCGCAGAGGCTAAAATGTATGGAGATATGGTTTTAATAATTGATGAAATCCATAGAATGAATAAAGATAAACAAGATTTATTATTACCATATATTGAAAATGGTACGATAATCCTTATTGGGCTTACTACATCTAACCCATATCACAAAATTAATCCTGCCATACGAAGTAGATGCCAAATATTCGAACTACATGAATTAACCAAAGATGATATAGTAAAAGGATTAAAAAAAGCACTAGAAGATTTTAAAGATATTAAGATAAATGAAGAAACTCTAGATTATATTGCTACCCTTTCTAGTGGCGACATGCGTTTTGCTTTAAATTTACTTGAAGTGGCATATTATTCTAGTGACAAAAAAATTAATATTGAAGTAATAAAGAAAATAAATAGTAAACCAGTCTTTTTTCATGATAAAGATGGTGATGGACATTATGATGTATTAAGTGCCCTTCAAAAGTCAATTCGCGGAAGTGATGTTGATGCTTCTTTACACTATTTAGCTAGGTTAATTGAAGCAGAAGATTTAGATAGCATTTATCGCAGATTAAGTGTTATTGCATATGAAGATATTGGTATGGCTAATCCTGGAATTGGTCCAAGAGTAATGGCAGCGATCCAAGCATCAGAACTAGTGGGATTACCTGAGGCAAGAATACCTTTAGGCCAGATAGTTGTAGAAATGGCACTATCACCCAAAAGTAATAGCTCACATTTAGCATTAGATGCTGCTATAAATGATATAAGAAGAGGAAATACAGGTAATGTTCCGGATAATATTAAAACCACTAGCCCCGATTATTTATATCCGCATAATTATCCAAATGACTGGGTAAAACAAAATTATATGCCTAAGAACCTAATTGGCAAGAAATATTATATTCCAAAAGATAATAAAGTAGAAAAAAGTTTAAATAAATTACATGAAGAAATGAGGAGTGAAAAATGAAAATAAGTGTTATAGGACTTGGCGTTTACAGCCTTGCAATAAGCAAAATGTTAGCCAAAAAGAGTGAAAATAAAATAGTTATATGGACAGAAAATGAAAAAAATTATGAAGAATACAAAAAAACTAAAAATATAAAGTCCGTTTTTGATACAAGTATCCCTAAAAATATAAAAGTAAGTACTAGTATGGAAGAAGTATTAGGTAATACAGATCTAATTTATATAATAACAGCTAGTAAATACGTCGATTTAGTTACAAAAAAAATGAAAGATTATTACAAAAATAATATTCCTATATGTATAGCATCAAAAGGAATTGAAGAATCAAAGGAAGAGTTATTATCAAATATTGTAAGTAAAACTTTAAAAACTAATAATGTTGCAGTTATTTCTGGTCCAACATTCGCAGTTGACATATTAAATAATGAACCTGTTGCTCTAGCATTAGCATCAAAAACAAAAAAGGCTAAAGATTATGTATTAGAATCTTTAGCTAATGATACGTTAAAACTAAGACCATCAAAAGATATAATTGGTATTCAAATGTGTGGAGCTATAAAAAATGTTATAGCAATAGCATCAGGAATATTAAGTGGCCTAGGATATAGTAATTCCACTCAAAGTTTTTTAATTAATGAATCTTTACATGATATAAAAGATATCATAAAAATATTTGGTGGAAAACCTAAGACCATTTTATCCTTTGCAGGCGTTGGCGATTTAATGCTTACATGTACAAGTACTAAAAGCAGAAATTTTAGTTTTGGATATATCGTAGGTAAAACTAAAAACCAAAAAGAAATAAATGAATATTTAGCTAATAATACTGTGGAAGGTTATAACACTTTAGATATAATATATAAAATGTTAAACAAAAAAGGTATTGAAATAGAGTTGATTACCACTATATACAATATCATATATAATGGTGAAGATCCTAATACTCTAGCAACATTTTTAATAACAAAAAAGTAATCAGTCATTGATTACTTTTTCTATTATATAATAAGCAAGCATTAAACCTGCTGTTGAAGGAACAAAAATACTAGACGCAATAATACGATCATTATTTATAGGTTCCTCTTTAGAACAAACCACTGGAATATTTAATTTTAGTCCTCTTTTTCTTGCTTCATATCTCATTTTTTTAGCTAAAGGATCATTGCTTGTTTTATCAAGTCTTGTAATTATAACATTACTTGGATTAAGTCTCTTACCTGTTCCCATAGAACTAATTAAGTTAATATTATTTTTATTTGCATATTGCATCAAAGCAAGTTTAGCATTAATATCATCGCAAGCATCTATAATATAATCAAAATACTCTAATTCATTAACATTTTTTTCATCTAAATTAATTTTTAAACCTGTAATATTTACATCGGGATTAATACTTTTACATCTATTTATCCCAACATCTACTTTATATAAACCAATAGAATCTCTTGTAGAAAGAATCTGTCTATTTAAATTACTTTCACTAAATACATCTTTATCTATTATTGTAATATTTTTTACTCCACTTCTTACTAAGGCTTCTAAAGCAGTTCCACCTACTCCACCGATCCCTACAATTAAAACATTTATTTTACTTATTTTCTCAATATTTTCTTTACCAATAAGCAATTCTAGTCTATCAAACATAATTTCCTCCAAAAGAAAACCCAAAGGCGCCATGCATTGATAAAAACCCGCTCTCGCGAGGTGGGCACCACATGAATTACTTTAGGATCCTTACTCACTTAATGGTTAAGTCTTCTACACCATAATTCAATTAGATTCCCTTATTATCTATCTAGTCGGTTTTATATTGACATAGACATTTACCCTTTAGGTATCTTAATTATATCAAAATATTTTTTTTAAAACAAGTCATACTAACTATTTTTTAAATTATTTAGTATAGTTGTGTCAACATCTTCAATATCACTAAAATTTTCCATTGATAATTTAACATTATAAACCCAAGTTGGCTTAGCTATTTTTACACCAGATTCGTTAAACATTGGATTATAAATTCTTCCTATATCTTCCACTGTTGTAAGACCTTTTCCAAAATAACCTTCACTTAATAGTTTTATATATTGAAGTGTACCATATTCAATATTTTTATAACCTATTAAATTACCATTATACATACCACCAAATATATTGTTTTTATTTAACATATATTTTGAAGTATAACCAGATTCAACATTAGCAATACCAGCAGCAATTGTAAATTCTACATTTGCATAAATACTACTAAAATATTTAACTAATTTTACAATATAATCTTTATCTTTATTACCATGTGTTCTTACATTATTAAATAATGTCTTATCTCTAGTTTCTAACTCAAACAAATAATCAATTACAATTTTATCAAAATCATTAGTATTTTTATTAAAACCAAACTTTTCATAATTATCTTTTAACATATTAATTAAAACTTTTTCATCAATTTGGAAAGTTTCTGCTAAAAACTTAATAGAATCTTTCTTTTCTTTTAGCGTCATACTAATTTGATCTTCATAAGATAATTTATTTAAGTTCTCCAGGGGAACACCATTTTCTACATTGTTTTCAACCTCTTGATGTATTGTGCCACTTGGTTGTAATAATATTATTACTCCAACTAACACCCCAATAATAATAAAGATTTTATTCTTATTGGTTTTTATATAATTTATCATAATTTTAAATACTCTCCTTTAACAGTACATATTAATTATAGCACATTTTCATTAAAAATGCAAATTTCACTATCATAAAGCCACAGTAATAAACAAATAAGAAGTATCATTTTAAATACTTCTTACTATATTATATTAAATAAATTCTTCAACATTTCCTTCTGGTATTTCCATCTTCCAACAATTAGATACATCACAATTGCTACTATAAGGCATTGGATTAGGCATTTGCATCTTAACAATCATAGGTATTTTAAATGCTCCTCCAAAACATACACAAGTACCTGGTTGTAATACTTTTTGTTTATCCAGTATATCTTGACTAATATTTGGAAGCATTTCTCCAATATATTTAATATCCAAAGGATGAGTCATTTTAAATATTAAAAAGTTATTACATTGTGCTATAACAGTATCACTTATTTCAACAGGTCTTTGGCTAATAATATCAAGCATAACCCCATATTTTCTTCCTTCTTTAGCTATTCTATCAAATATATTATATCCAAGTAAGAATGTATCATTATCTTTTTGAATATATCTATGAGCTTCTTCTAAGAATAAATGAAATGGCATTGAGGCTCTTTTAGCACTACCTTTTGCAAAGTCAAATATAATTCTTGAAAAAATTTTAACAAATACCTTTGCATATATATCATCTACATCTTCTAAGTTAATATTTATAATTTGAGCTTTCTTTCCATCATTATCAATTAATGATTTAATATAATCTTCCACAGGCATATATTCACTAGAAAAATACTCCCCTAGTTTACTATTAATGATTGTATTAAGTCTAACTCTTAAAATAACTGCATCATCATGTAGATTTTGATTATGTAAAAAGCCTTCACTAATTAAAGTAAATTCCATTGCTTTAGCAAAATCTTTTAATGAATAACTGGCATTCTCCGGAGCCTTAATACTATCTAAATTATCATTTATTTTACTTAATATATAATTAGTAATTAAAACTGATTCACCAAAATTACCATTTGAATCGATTTCAAAGCATTCACTAAAAGTTCTAGTATAACCTAGACCAGGAATAACTGTATCAAAATTAAACTCTTTAGTATTACATACTTCTATAATAGTAAATATTTCATTTTTTTTACTTGATATAGTTTCATTACTAAATAATACAGCAAGTAAGGCTTTAGCAATTAAATGATTCTTATAATCATTTGCTTCATCAGTATTCGTAGAAAATATTTTTGCTAGTTTAATAGTATTTTCTATAATTGGTAATTGTGCATGATTACTTGCTTGAAGTAATAATGCCATATCATCCAAAGTTAATAAACTAACTGGTATTTTAAGTAATTTATCACTTTCTTCATGAGGATTACTTGTAATAAATTTATAAGAATAATTACTATTTATTTCATTTAGTTTACCAAAGGCATTTTTATATTCTCCGAATGCATCAAATATAAAGATATTAGCATTATATTGCACTTGATATATTGATGAAAATAAATTTTGGACAATTCTAGCCACTCCACACGATTTTCCTGATCCACTATTACCAAATATAGCTAGATGATTAGAAAATAAACTATTAATACTTGGATGTATATTAAATCCTTTATATATAGCACTTTCCCCAAGAATAAAACTGCTTGCATTATATGTTCCAACTAATTCTGTTAATTCATCTTTAGTAATCATTCTAATCTTAGATGATAACAGTGGTTTTCTTAAGACCCCATTTATATATTTTCCATTTATATATTCTCCAAGAAATCTTATTTTTATAATATCACTATTTAACTCTTGAACTTCACCAAGTATTCTTTGATTATTATCTTCAAATACAACATTTACATTCATTAAATCTGCTGTATTAGCATCTTTAATTAAATTTTCAACGTGAGCTTCAGACTCTCCAATATATATAATTTTCCCAAACATATATCACACATCCCTTTAGTATATTAAAATTATATCACGATAAAGAAAAAAGTAAAAGATTTTTTATCATTTACATAATAATAAGCAATTTTTAAATATAAATTTAATTGTTTCAATATAAACATTTTATTTATTATAGTAACTACTTCTACTATACACTATCATCATTCTTCAATTCACAATTAATATCAAAATCGAAAAAACATATAGAATCAAAATAAGACAAGCAATTAACCTAGCTTGTCTTTTAATATTTCTTTAGTTAAGTTTGGATTAGCTTTACCTTTTGTTTCTTTCATTACTTGACCAACAAAGTAATCAAAAAGATTGGTTTTTCCATTTTTATATGCTTCAACTTGACTTGTATTATTATTTAATATATTATCTATAATACTTTCAAGTTCATTACTATCAGATAATTGAACATTATCTTTACTAATAAAGTTTTTAGGTTCTTTTTGTTCATCTAAAGACTTATTAAATATTTCTTTAGCTTGTTTAGAAGAAATATTTCCATTTTCTAACTCAGTAATAATTTGATTTAATAACTTAGGTTTTAAGTAAAATTCATTTAAACTAACAGCTTCTTTATTTAAGTATGCAATTATATTTACAATTAAATAATTAGCAGCAATTTTTTTATCCATTCCTAAACTTACACATACTTCAAAATAATCAGCATATTCCTTAGTTTTAATAATTATATTAGCGTCATATTCACTTAATCCATACTCATTTATATATTTAATCTTTCTTTCATTGGGAAGAATTGGAATACATTTTTCTATTTCTTCAATCCAACTTTGATCTATTTTATATTTAGGAATATTAGGTTCAACAAAATATTTATAGTCTATTGCATCAGCTTTAGTACGCATTCTTTTTGTAGTGCCACTTTCTTCATCCCATCTTCTAGTTTCTTGTACTACTTCATCATATCTTCCTTCATCTTTTAATTTACTTTGTCTTTCAATTTCATACTTAATAGTTTCATAAACATTACCAAATGAATTAACATTTTTAACTTCAACTTTAGTACCTAACTCTTTAGAATCTACATCCATTATAGAAACATTTACATCGCATCTTATTTGACCTTTTTTAGTATCAGCCTCAGATATATCAGCATATTGATATATCCTTCTCATCTCTTCCAAAAAAGCAACTGCTTCTTCAGGTGATTCTATACAAGGCTCAGTAACAAGTTCAAGCAAAGGAACACCTGCTCTATTATAGTTAATTAAAGATACATCTGTAAAATGATCCATCGAAGCAGAATCTTCTTCAAGATGAATATCATGAATAAGGATTTCTTTGGTTGTTCCATTAAAATCTATTTTTATTTTTCCATTAACACCGACTGGATTATGCATTTGGGTAATTTGATATCCTTTAGGTAAATCTGGATAATAATAATTCTTTCGATCAAAATACATATATTCAGGTATCTTACAATTAAGTATTAAAGCAGCCATTATGGCTTTTTTAATAGCTTCTTTATTTACCGTAGGAAGAGTTCCAGGAAATCCCATATCAACAGGTCTAACATTTATATTCGGTATTTCACTAAAATCATTTTTAGCACTTGAAAATACTTTGGTATTACAATTCATTTCACAATGCATTTCAAGACCAATTACTGCTTTATACTTATTCATTATTATCACCTACTACCATATCTTTATAATTCATTTCAGATTCTAATGCATATGCCAAATTTAAAACAGTTTGATCATCATAACAATTGCCTGTAATGTTAACCCCAACCGGAAGTCCATTTATAAATCCATTCGGAATTGTAATAGATGGAAATCCTCCAAAGTTGCCAATTTGCAAATGATTTTCTAAAATGGATAATTCATCATCAGAAACTTGTTCCATAACATCTTTAATTAAAGGAGCAACTCCACTACCAACCGGTAAAATAAATGCATCATATTCATTAAATAAATCTTTAAATTTATTTACAATCAATCTTCTTACTCTACAAGCGTTTAAGAAATATCTTTCTTGATTTTCTTTTTGTAATACATAAGAACCTATTACAAATCTTCTTTTAATAAGGGGTGAAAATCCTTTTGTTCTATAATCTTTAATCATATCCATGATATTATCTCCAGTTCCTCTAGGACCAAAAGAAATCCCAGTTAAATTAGACATGTTGCTAGTAGCTTCAGCACAAGAAATACAAACATAAACACTAGGAATTGTACTAAGTAGAGTTTTATCTATAGATACTTCATCAACTATAACACCAATATTCTTTAGTTTTTCTATTGAATTATTAAAGTTATTTAAATGTATTTTCAATTCAGCATTTGCATTAGGATAATTACTAATATCAACAATTTCTTTTATATAAAATAATTTCTTTCCTTTTACGTCTTTATTCAAATTCCTAAATAAATTTATATTGCTTGAATCCCAAGAAGTTTGATCATTTTCATCTATACCTTTCATAGCATCAACTACTAACGCCGCATCACTTACACTTCTTGTCAAAACTCCGCAAGTATCTAAACTAGATGCAAATGGAAATAAACCATATCTTGAAATCATTCCATAAGTTGGTTTATAGCCTACAATTCCACAATAAGCAGCCGGTTTACGAATAGAATCTCCAGTATCACTACCTAAAGCATATGGAAAAACACCCGCCGCCACACTACAAGCAGATCCAGCTGAAGATCCCCCACAAATTCTTGTATTGTCCCATGGATTTTTAATAATTCCTGTGTGAGCAGTTAAACCAGTACCGCCCATTCCAAATTCATCTAAAGCCGTTTTAGCAACTCCAACAGCACCATTATTTTTTAAATTAATAACTGCAGTAGCATCAAAAAATGGCACATAATCTTTTAGTGTATTACTAGAACCCGTAGATAAAATATCTTTCGTAGAATAATTATCTTTAATACCATAAGGAATACCACTTAAATACGTATTTTTATAAAAATCACTATTTGCATCATCCATAATAGTAACAAATGCATTGCATTTTTCTTGTAATTCATGAGCATTATTTATTGCTTCTCTAATTAATTCTTCACTTGTAATTTCTTTATTTTTTAACATTTCATGTAATTCAATAATACCTGGTTTTTTCATTATCCCACCACCTTTGGAACACTAACAAAATCATCTTCTGAAGCATCACAATTTTGCAATAGATTTTCAACTGGTATACTTTCCTCTACAACATCTTCTCTTAATGTAAAAGAAAAATCATCTAGAGCATGTGTCATCGGTTCAACTTTTTCTATGTCAGGCATATTTGCAATTTTTTCCATTGATTTTTCAATAACATCAAACTCTTTTAAAACCATATTATTCTCATCATCAGTTAAACCAATAAGTAACTTATCAGCATAATCGTCAATCATTTCTTTTGTAAATTTATTCAAAAGTTCTTCACTCCTTTATATTATTTAAAATTTCATCTAATCTATTATGAAAATCATTAATTGTACCATTGTTAAAAATATAATAATCAGCATAAGCTATTGGCCCTGCCTTAGCAATATTCTCAATTTCTGAAATATCTCGTTTTATAGCATCGGATTTACCAAAAGGTCTTACAGTTCTTCTAGAAAGTCTATCATATCTTATTTTTTTATCTGCAACAACAGCTATTGTAGTTATTTTAAATTCATTATTTAAAATAACTAATTCATCCCATGAATAAAGTCCATCAAGAACAACATCATTATTTAATGATAACTCTTTAATAGTTGGAAGTAAAATTTTAGCATAAGCTCCCATTCCAAGTTCACTACGAAGTTTTTCTCTCATCATCTTTTCGTTATCTGGATTTACATCTAGATCACTTTCTTTTAATTTATCCATTGTAACTCCACCAAAATAAACCCTTTTATAACCTAATCCAATCAAATACTCACTAGCAACAGATTTACCGCTTCCACACATTCCAACAATCGCAATAATTTTTCCCATAACAACCTCTAAAATTCACATGAACCAGGTGTTCTAGGATAAGGAATAACATCACGAATATTTTCAATACCAGTCAGATACATTATAAGTCTTTCAAATCCCATTCCAAATCCGGAATGAATACATCCTCCATATCTTCTTAAATTAACATACCATTCAATGCTTTCTTCTTCTACTCCTAGTTCTTTCATTCTATCAAGTAAAACATCCAATTTTTCTTCTCTTTGTGAACCACCAATAAGTTCTCCAGCCCCAGGAACTTCTAAATCAACCCCAGCAACAGTTTTTCCATCTTCATTTAATTTCATGTAATATGCTTTAATTCCTGCTGGCCAATTTTTAATAAATACTGGAACACTAAAATAATTTGTTAACCATCTTTCATGTTCTTTAGCAATATCTTCCTCATAAGATGGTTCAAATTCCCATTTTTCACCACTATTTTTAAGTAAATCAATTGCTTCTTTATGGTCAATTCTTATAAAAGTACTATTTACAACATTTTCTAATTTTTCTTTTAACCCTTTTTCTACAAATTTATCAAAGAAATCAATTTCATCAGGACAATTTTCTAAAACAAATTTAACAATATATTTTAAGAAATCTTCTTCAATATCCATTAAATCATTAATATCAGCAAAAGCAATTTCAGGTTCAATCATCCAAAATTCATTTGCATGTGTCTTAGTATTTGAATTTTCCGTTCTAAATGTTGGTCCAAAAGTATAGATTTTACTAAACGCAAGAGCAAAAGTTTCTCCATGTAATTGACCAGAACCTGTTATAAATGTTTTTTTGTTAAATAAATCTTTACTAAAATCTACTTTACCATCTTTTTTAGGTAAATTATCAAAATCAAATGTAGTTACTTTAAACATTTGGTCACTACCTTCACAATCTGCAGTTGTTAAAAGTGGTGTATGAACATAAATATAGTTTCTATCTTGAAAATACTTATGAATGGCATAAGCAGCAACGCTCCTTACTCTAAATACAGCTTGGAAAGTATTAGCTCTAGGTCTTAAATAAGCAATACTTCTTAAAAATTCCATACTATGTTTCTTAGGTTGTAATGGATAATCTTCAGAACAATCTCCTAATAATTTAATGTTTTTAGCTTTTAATTCATAATCTTGTCCATTACCTTCAGATTTAACAAAATCTCCAGTAACCTCAATGCTTGATCCATTATGTAGTTTTACAAGTTCATTAAAACCTTCTAATTTGTTTGTATAAACCACTTGTAAATGTTTAAAACTGGTTCCATCAGAAAAATCAATAAAACCAAATTCTTTTTGAGGTCTATGGTTTCTAATCCAACCACTAATCTTAATTTCTTTATCTAAATATTTTTCACTTTCTTTTTGTAATTCTTTAACAGTCATCTTTAATTCCTTCTTTCTCTTTTTAAACTATTATTTAAACTTTTAACAAAGTCATCTTTCTTATAGTCATCTTTAAAATATATTTTTAAATTAATTCCTGCAAATGTATATTTTTTAAATAAATCATCAAATTCAAAATCATCTCCTCTTAAAGCCATATTAATGGTATTCTCAATATTAACCCCTAATATATTCATCGCCATTAACATGTCTAAAAAAGTATCAGAATCATTTAAAATATAATTAATAACTTTTTTATGCTCTTCACAATCTTTAGAAAAGTCGCTTATATTATCCCACCATGTTAACAATAAATCATCATATTCGTGTTCATCAGTATGAAGATATAACCACTCATCAATTAATTTTTCTTCTTCTATATCAACAGGTGTTATATTAATATTATCTTCTATTCCTAAAATAAAATCATTTGTTATTTTTTTATATTTATCTTTAAATAGTATTTTTAAATTTCTTGCAATAACTAATAATTTATCAATTTCTTTATCAAAAGAATTTTTCTTTATTGCTTCAGCTATTATTTCATTTATATTCTTTCCTTGCCAATTACATATAAATATTGCTTCCAAAACATCATTAGGCCTTTTTCTAATAATGTTGCTTAATAGTTCATATTCATTTGAATTTTTATCGTACATATTAAAAGAAGCTAGCATTTTTAATAATAAATTTTCCAAATAACTACCACTTATATGCATATCTGTATTTTTATATCTATTTGCATTTTCACTTAAGAATTTCTCTATCATTAAATCTCTTCTTTTAAAAAAAGCATATTTATATCTATTCATATCTTCCAAAAAGTTATGTCCTTTAGCACTAACAATAATTTTTTCACTATTTTTATCTAGAAAATATAATCCTGAAGCTACCAAAAGTGCATCATTCGGATTTTCTTTTACATATCTTACAATTTTACATTTAGTTTTATATGTATATACCAGATCACTACTATAAAGTATCCAATTAAGTACTATTTTTTTAATATAATCCATAAACTCTCCTATATATTTCCTAAAACATATTCTAATATATCTGCTTCATCTAATTTAATTTCTTCATTAGTATAATTATCTTTTATACTAACAATACCTTTACTTAAAGTTTCATCATCTAAATTTATATTAAATTTACTATTTACTTTTTCATTCAATACAACATTAATATTATTCATTCTTAATTCTTGTGCTATTTTTAAAGCATGATAACTTTCTTCTTCACTTACTCCAATAATACATACATCAATGTTCATATCCAAAGCATTATCTCTAATAATATTCATTACTTCATTTATCAATGTTTCAATATTTATTTTAATATTAATTTCATTATTATTTTTGCATCCAACACCTACTATTACATCTTCATAAATATAATTCCAATTTAATTCATTACTTTCAATATCATTTATACAATATATTTCTAATGCTTCAAGTAAGTTTAATACTTCCTCATTACAACTAATACTTAATTCTATATCATCTAATCCAAATCTTTTAAATAAATTATATCCTAAACTTATTACTTCTACATCACTAACTAAATCATCAGAATTTTTTTTATGAATTTCAATATTTTCCAAATTATTAGTATAATATTTATTACCATCTTTCTTTCCGATGATAAATTCATAATTATAATTATCCATATGTTGATTTAAAATTTCTATTAAACAATTATACAATCTTGCTTTCTTTCCACATAATATCATATATTTAACATTCCTTTCAATTACCCTTTATTTTACCATATTTAAAAGGGAAATAGAATACTATTTCCTAAAATTTTACAAAAATAAATTTACTTTTTTAGTAAAAAAAAGAAAGTATCACTACTTTCCTTCATTTAATTTTAACCAAAGCATAAAATCATCTAATAAATCATATTTTATATTTTTGTAATTTTCATATACATATTTTAAAATATCAATTACATTAACATCTAAGGTATCTAATATTACCACTCTAATGTCTTTTGTCATAACATATCTTCTTCTAAACGTACTCATATTCCACAATTCCATTACTTTACTATCAAAATCACTATAATCGCCATATATTTTCTTCATAATTAGATAATCTGTAGAATTCTTATCTAAATTATATTTAACTTTTATCTCATCATATTCATCTTTATTATAATCACATGCATTAGAAACATTAATAACTAAATACATACATTCTAACATATCGTGATAATATTTTGTAAAAACAGCATTTTTTTTATATTGATCACTTTTATAATTATCAGTTAAAAATTCTTTAGTCCATTCATACATTTTACGCTTAAATACATCATCATCATATTTTTTTCTTAAACTTTTTTCTCCATACATAGTATTCATCATCCATTTAAGATAGACATCATGATACTTTAAAATACTACCTACACCAGTAGAAAAATGAATTCTTTTAGTATTATCAGCCATTGCAAGACTGGCACTAATCTCTGAAGTTAAATTATTTTTTTCAATACGAGATAAATCAATTGTCTTTGTAAAATGAAAATATGCTCTATCAGGATCTAAATCACACAATTTTACGCGTCTTAACATAACAAACCTATAAATCTAACTTTATATGTGCTTCTTTTAATTGTTCTGGGAATGCTTCACTAGGGCACCCCATCATAGCATCTGCCCCATTAGCACCAATTGGGAATGGTACAATTTCTCTAATATTTTCTTCATCTTTTAAAAGCATTATAATTCTGTCAATACCCGGAGCCATACCAGCATGTGGAGGAGCTCCATATTTAAACGCTTCATATAAACTTGGAAATTTACTTCTTACAATATCTTCACCATAACCAACTAGTTCAAAAGCTTTTTTAAGTATTTCTGGAGAATGGTTACGAACTCCACCAGAAGCCATTTCATACCCATTACACACAAAATCATATTGGAATGCTTCAATTTCAAATGGATTTTTATTATTTAAAGCATCTAACCCACCTTTTGGCATACTAAATGGGTTATGAGAGAATTCAATTGCTCCAGTTTCTTCATTTTCTTCATAAAATGGAAAATCATTAATAATACAAAATTCATATCTATTCTTATCAATTAAATCTAGCTCATTACCTAATTTAGTACGTAGATTACCCATTATTCTTGCACATCTGTTTTTATCTGCTACAATAAATAATGCATCATTTTCATGTAAATTCATTTTTTCAATCAATTCATTCTTTACTTCATCACTCATAAACTTAGTCAAAGATGATTTTAATTCCATACCTTCCTTTACTTGAATATAACCTAAATTACCATGAAGACCTTTTACATATTCTTCCATTGTTTTATACCATGAATTAGATTTTTCAATGTTTTCTACTTTAATACATCTAACAACTGTATCTTTAAATGGTGCAAAATCACTTTTACCCATTATATCAGAAATATCTTCGATTATTAATGGGTTTCTTAAATCTGGTTTATCACTACCATATTTTAGTATTGCATCTTTAAACTTAATTCTTCTAAAAGGTGCTGGACTTACATATTTTTCACTAAATGTACTAAATACATCATAAAATACTTTTTCTCCCACTTTATATACATCTTCATCAGTTGCAAAACTCATTTCAAAGTCAAGTTGATAAAATTCACCATACAATCTATCACTTCTTGGATCTTCATCTCTAAAACATGGTGCTATTTGGAAATATTTATTAAATCCAGATACCATTAATAATTGTTTAAATATTTGTGGTGATTGAGGTAACGCATAAAACTTACCTGCAAATTTTCTAGAAGGAATTATAAAGTCTCTGGCTCCTTCTGGACTTGTTGCTGTAATAATTGGTGTTTGCACTTCTAAAAAGTCCATTTCTTTCATAGTTTTTCTTAAAAAATCCATAATCTTACTTCTAAATATAATATTATCATGAACTTCTTTATTTCTTAAATCTAGATAACGATACTTAAGTCTTGTATCTTCATTAGATTCTTTAGATTTATTAATTTCAAATGGTAAAACATTTATACAATCACCAAGAACTTCAAGTGTCTCAAGTCTAACTTCAATTTCTCCGGTTTTCATGTTTTTGTTAACCATATCTGGTGTTCTAGCTTCAACTACCCCAGTAATTGTAACTGTTGCTTCACGATGTAAATTCTTATATTTTTCTACATCTTCAGATATTAATTGCACAATACCTGTTTCATCTCTTAGTGTAATAAATACTAAATTACCAAGATTTCTAATACTATTAACCCATCCAGCTAATCTAATATTTTTACCAATATATGAAGAATTTACTTCTCCACAATAAATATCTCTGTACATATTTTCTTTCATATTCTTAACTCCTCCATAAATATAAAAAATTCTATAAATTAATTTAGCTTAAGGACGAGTATAACCCGCGGTGCCACCTTAATTCATAGAATTCTATGCATCTTAATTTGCTATATCGGGCTTACCCGTTTACTTTCAAGGTACTATCTTCACTAACTTAAGTTACTAGTTTTCACCATCCACTAGTTCTCTATAAACTATCAGTTACCTACTGGTTTACCAAATAAATCATAAGTAGAATATACTACTTTTTTAATCATTTGTCTAGATATTTTATTTATTTTTTTTCGCGTTTTAACTTTATTTCTTCTTCTCTTTCAAAGAAACTATTATAGATTTTATAATAAAGTATTCGTTCATCTTTATATTTTCTAGCAGCTACATCACAATTATTAGGGGGTTCAATCGAAATATCGCTATATTTTGCAACAATTACATTTGCATTCTTTAAAATCGAAACAATACTTATATCTTCAAAAAAATATAACAATGTTGCATCACTTGATGTTTCTTTTACGAAACAACGTTTTCCTTGAAAATAAGCTTGTTTTAAATATTCTGTAAACATACGATATTTTTCATAAAATTTATCACTAGACATATAAAATGTCTCTGTTGGTTCCGTACCATTATCGCTTTTCTTTAAATAAGATACAAAATTACCAACTCTGCCAGTTTTTAAAACAATTTCTGGAACCTCATCTTCAGAAACTTTAGCTGATATATATAATTCATATTTATAATCTTCATGTATTTCGTCTTTACCTATAAATTTTAAATTTCCAAGGGTACCTAAAACTTTTTCATCTTCAGCACCAAATTGAACAGCTTTTAATATAACCATAGCTTTATTAAATGTTTGCAAAGCATTATTAATTTCTTCTAAATCGGTTGATTGCAATTCCATCAATCTATTTTTTAATTTATCTACCAACATTTTATAAATGTCTCTGTACATATTTTCCTTCATTTTCTCTCTTCTTTCTTTGTTTTTTGTCTAGATATTTTCTTTATTTTTCTCTCTTTTTAATATATTATTTTCATTATTTTTAAACTTTATTTCTTTTTTGCTTTTTAAGAAACTATTATAGATTTTATCGTATAGTACTTGCTTATCTTTATACGTTCTACTAGCAATATCCGTTACAAAAGGACTTAATGAATCAAATTTATTATATCTAACTATTATTATTTCATTATTTTTTGTCAAAACAATATAACAACCCGCATTTTCATAATAATATAATGCTGTAGCCATAGATTTTGTATTTAAATATTGAACATAACCTTTATCACCTAAAAAATCCAAATTCTTTAAAACATCTTTAAAACTACTATATTTTTTATAAAACACTTCTTTAGCCACAAAAACTTCTTCTGTCATATCAGCAATTTTCTTTAAAAAGGATACAAGATTTCCATTTTCACCAGTTTTCAAAACAATCTCAGGTTCCTCACCATCAGAAAAATTTGCGGTAATATATAATTCATATTCATTTTCTTTAAGTTCATCACTATTTGTAAATGTTAAATTTTCAAGAGTGCCTAAAACTTTTTCATCTTCAGTACCTAATTGAACAGATTTTAATGTAGCCATAGCTTTATTAAACGCTTTCATAGCAACATCAATATCTTCTATATCCGTAGGATTTAATTCCTTCATTCTTCTATTAAAGTTATTCATTATTGCTTTATAAGTATTCCAAATTTTATTATTTAATGCTTCTATTTTTAAAATTCTTGTCTTTATTTCAGCTTGTAATTTATATATACCATCATCTAATGTAATTTTTTTATCAATAATTTCTTTAATTATTATTTCTTTTACATCAAAAATCTCTTCTAATATTTTACTATTAACATTTTTATCTTTAAACATAGATAATATAATTTGATTTAAGCCTTTATCAATTTTTTCATATTTATTTCTAATTTCATTTACTTTCTTTACATAATCATCAAAAGAACAATCATCATTAATTGGTTCAAATTTACTCACAAAAAATACGGGTACATTTTTTAATACTTCTTTTTTGTACTTTGCAAATATATCTTTTATATGATCTAAAATAACATTATAAAATAAATCTAACGCAGATTTAGACATATTAAAATTAAATTTTTCAATAACTTCATCAATTTCTTTTGCATATTTAAATTCTAAAGTATCAGGCAAATAAACAGTTTTACTTGCAAAAAATTTCAATCTTTCTTTTAAACTATCATAGTATTTTACTAAATCACTTGACACACTATGACTTTTTAATACTTCATATGCGGAATTAATCTTCTTCATCATCTCTTCATCCCCATTTAAATCTGGATGATATTTTTTAGATAATTCCAAGTATCTTTTCTTTAATTCTTCTTTTGTAAAATTACCTGTAAATCCAAATAACTTTAATGCTTCACTATAATCCATGATTTACTCCATTTAAATTTTTTCTCTTTTTAAAACAACATTTTGATTGCTTTTATTAATTGCTCTTTTAGCATCAAGATAATCTACAGCTTTATTAATTATACTTATTTCACTAGAATTTTGCAAATCTTCATCTAAAGGCATTCCAATCATACTAGCAAATTCTAATAAATATTTTTTATCAATTTTTCCTGAAGTTAACAAATCATATAAACTAATATAATTTCTAATAAATGTTGATCTATGAAATTCAAATGTTTCTTCTCCAAATGATGTAAAACCTGTACAATAAAGTTTACTATTAGCATAATCTGTTTTAAGTAAGATATTTTCACCATCATATTTTTCGTTTATTTTAACAAAAACATTTTTCGTTTTAGATTGAACTATATCATATATTTCTTCGACATTTTCAAACTTAATACTTGTAAGAGTTCTTAAAATATCTCTACTTTCCTGATCTTTTAATACTCTTTTTAATATTTCTTTTATCATTGCAAGCATTTTATTGGCAACATCTATTTTACTTAAATCATTTTTACCTAATGAATTTATTCTAGTATTATAATTTTCTTTAATTAAAGCTAAACTAGAAAAAACGTCACTTTTTCTTGATTGAAATTTTTCTAAAGATAAATTCATACCAAAAACTAATGAATCTAAATATGCATAACGTCCTTCCCAAAGAGCTAGATTAATATTGTTTAGAAAAATTATTAATGAATCTGGTGCACAATCTCCGATTATATTTTCTATTTTTAAAACTGTTTCACAATATACTTGATGTTTATTCATCATAGTAGATAATTCTTTTAACATTCTTCTTATTTCATCTATATTTTTATTAAAATCTATAGAACTATCAATTTCAATTAATTTACGTTTTATTTCATCAATAAAATTAATTATTACTAAGTTCTTTTCTTTTCCTTCAGTTAATTCTTGGATTCTTTTTTCTGTTTTAAATACTAAACGTCTATTTCTAACATAAACTTTTATTATTTCATGCACTTGATCAACAAATGTATCAAAATTACAATCAAAATTTAAATCAATATGTGCCGTTATTTTATGACTTGCAAATATTTCATTAGCATATTCTTTGAACTTTATTTTTAAATTATTTATTAAAATGCTATATTCTTCCTCTAATTTTTTTGGATCTTCAAAAAAATCAAAACTATCAATTAATCTATTAATAGATGTAGCATATTTTTCTTCTAGGGAATCACTTAAATATTTTCTACTACCCCTTATTTTAATTAGTTTGTTTACTAAACATTCGTAATATTTATATAACGTAAATCTTTCATTATCACTCATAACTTTTCTCCTTTACTTAACTTTCTTCCTTGGAACTGATGTTTCAATTACTAAATTTCCATCTAAAACCATTTTATTTCTATCTTCAGCATTTTTCATTAGTTCTTTTAATTCTTCAATATACTTTTTATTTAAATGATATCTATTTATATCTAAGTTAAAACCTTCATTTATAGAGTGAACTCCAATAATTAGATATGTATCAAAAGCTATTTTACAAAAACTAATTGATAGATTAGAACCATTTATAAATAGTAATTCTCCAGCTTTTAAGTTTCCATCTAAAACTGTACGATGATTATTACCACTTTTAACTTTTTCAAGTAATAAATCTATTTTACTTTTTAAACTATTATCAACATTATCTAAGTCTTCTTTAAAATAGCAATTACCTTTAATATCATTTAAGAAAACAACTTCTGGTTTTCTAATCTTTTTATCTATATGAAACATATTTAATAATATTTTTAATTTATTAATGGCATCATTTATTATTTCATCAAAATATTCTCTATCTTCATCATTATATAATTCTTCAAGGCTTTGAATATCTAATAAAGCTTCCATGTAATAGTCATAATCACTTCTGCCAACAAGAGAGCTTATAAGGTTACATGCTCCAAGATATATTTCTTTATCTTCATTAGTTAAAAAACTTAACTTTTCAGATTCTACTATAATTGGGCCAAGAGCTTCTTTTCTTACCTCAGACTTCTTTTCTTTTTTCATTTCAGGTTTCACTTCTCTTTTTATAGCAGTTTTTAAATATTCTTCATAACTACTTCTTAATTCAATCATTAATTTGTTAGATAAAGAAGTATACTTTATTAATTTTAATTCATCATTATTTATACCAAGTTCTTTTAGCCTTGTAGCTTTACTTAATTGATTAAATAAAATCATAAATAATTCAGCATCTCCCCCATTTTGAAAATTACCATAAATATCAAAATAATTACTTAGTGGTCGTAAACTTTCAAAATCACATTTCCATAAATCTTCGGGAGTTTTATTTTCACCAGTTTTCTTACCTTTAAAGGAAATGGCACTTCCAAAAATTTTAATAGCTTCTTTGTTTGTTAGGCAATTTTTACAAATTATTGATATTAGTGTTACATAAAATAGTGGAAAGTCTTCAATTGCGCCGATAGCTTTTTCGTTATCAAAAGCCCTAATTTGGCTATCACATATATAAATTTGTGTATTTAACATTCCAATATGTTTTTTTAGTCTTTCTTTAGCACTTTTAATATCATATTTTGTTAAATCTCCAAGAACTTCATTTAGCATGTCTATTACTTCATCTGATTTAGTGTCTTTTAGCATTTCAACATACTTTTGAAAATCTAATGGCCAAAGTTCTAACATATTTACAATATTTTTATAACCTTGCAAATCACTAATCATATTACTTTTAACATTTTTCATATATTTTTTAAATTTAATAAACATATATATCCCCCTTAAACAAGTGTTTTTCTATCTTACCACAAAATGCCTGATTTTGCAAGAAAATATTGACTTCAATTATTAATTATCTTATAATAAAAACTACTTTAGGAGGGGGTACTCATGAGTTTATTTTCTAAGTTTTTCAAAAAATCTAAATTAAACCAAGAGGTTTTATGTCTTGTTAACTTACAAGATAGTATTATCATGCCTCCGAATAGCTTTTTTGACAACGTTAAAAATAAAGAACTTTGTGAACAATATTATCAAGAATATAAAAGAATTTTATCTAATAAAAAGACAATATTAAGTACTCATTTAAAGAGTACTGAAACTGATGATATCAGAGTTTATATAGATATTTTAACTAGTTTAGAAATACATATTCATGATATTTTAAGTAATTCAAATAGCAAAGGATATAACAATGAATATGTAACCAATTTACTTGCAAGACTTAATGGTTATGCTCACATTTTAAAGGCTATCGAAGAAGAATCTTTCTTAAGAATGGCAGCTTTATCAAGTCTAAAATCTATTCCATTTTTATCTAATAACAAAAAGAATGCTATAGATAATGAAATATCTAGATTACAAATTCAAATATTTAATGCGCAGAAAGATATTGAATTAATAAATTTACAAACTAACTCATGTTTATCAATAATAGAAAATTTAAATTTAGAAAAAGATCCTAAATATTATAATGATTTACGTGGAAGACTTATTGGTTATATTCCTGAATTTATACCTGATTCATTAAAAGAATATGTAGAAAATTATCAAGATAAAAATTATCTTTCATTAATGCAAATAAAATTAGAAGTATTACTTTTTAAAAATAAAAATATATTAAAAGATTTAGAAAAAGAATTTGATAATCTTTTAGAATTTACACATTTAGATAGAACAGCAAGAATACATTCTATAAATAGATTAATTACAAAATATATGGCAATCAAAGAATATAAAAGAATTGAAGATAAAAAACTTCTTTATAAACTCGTAGAATTTAAAGTAAATTCTTACGAAATAGATTATGGTAACCATAGAGAAATTTTACATGATTGTGCAATGTCTAAAGAAGAAAAAGAAATAATGAAAGAGGTATTCTTTAAAAAAGTAAGTACATTTATGCAAAGTAATTGTGTTTTTGAAGAATATAAAAGATTTGATTTTTCAAAAAGAGACTATAGAACCCTAGCTAACTTAATAAATGATGCTGTAAAAAATAAATATGGTGTTTTTGATTATGGTAGAATATTATGTTCTCCCGAACTAACAATGTTATTATTTTCTATTAATAATCCTTATAAAATACAAAGTTTCTTTAAAAACTTTCAAGTAAGTGATTGTACATATCTTGCTGTTACATCTTTAAGAAGAAATATGTTTGAGTTTGAAGAATATATTCCACTTGAAACAATAATGCGATTAACCGGAGTGTTTTTAAAAAATCCTCATCATAAAGAAAAGATTTTAGAAGATAAAGAACTTTATGATTTATATAAGATATATGATTGCTTATTATATTCTGTAATAAAGCCCAAATCCCCATCTCACGTTTTTGAAAATGTTTCAAAAATTACAATTACCGATCAAAAAATTTTATTTTATCCAGAATTAATAAAAATTTATAACAAAGAAATGGCGCAAGGAAGAAAGTTAGTATTTCCTAAATCATTAAAAAAACTAACTATTAGAGTAGATAACTATGATAGAGAATTTTTAAAATATTACGAATTTGAACTAAATGAAGGGCTTGAAGATTTATTTATTTTAGAAACACCTACCTATGCAACACCACCAAAAGTATTAGAGTTACCTTCTACTCTTGAACACTGTGAGATAACTATAAGGCCAGAAACTATAAGATTTAGAGATTATACAAATTCAAAATTATTAGTAAGCGAAATAAGATTTAAAAATTTTTTGAAAAATATAATGCATGCCCAAAGATTATTAACACCCAATGAATTACCACTAATTAAAACTATAGAATTCAAAGGAAAATCATCTATTACAACTTTTAGTCTTAATATTAGAAAACTTGTATTTGGTCGTAAATTTGAACGTGAAACAATATATAATGATTTTCAAAATAAAGTAAAAGAAATGTACGAAAAACTATATAAAGTAGTTCAAGCATTTGAGTTTGAAATTCCTAAAGAAGAAGCAAATTTTGATAATTTAAAAAAGTTAGAAAATGAATTATATAATTATGTGCAATCACATTATGAAGAATTAACAAGTTTTAATGATGGGATGTATATTTGGTTTCTTGAGTTTATTAAAAATAATGATTACAGTAAACGAGATGAATTATTAAAAATATTAAAAAATAAAATTTTAAAATACACTTATCTTAGTGAAGCATTACCAATTGATATGGGTGAAAAACATAAATTTGCGGATTATGTTAAATCATTTTTAAAAATAAAATTTAAATTGTTAATTAGTACTCTTTCTGAGTCAAATGAACCACTTATTGATGATGACACGCCAAAAGATGAAGCGGAATTATTTAAAGATTTATTAATTGATTATTTGAAAAATTTTGCAATTTATATTTATAAAGATAAAGAATTATCAAAAAAAATAGAAGATATAATTGAAAAATATCATGGAGACTATAGTTATTTTGAATACTTGTTAAGAAATCCATTTTTATTAAATCTAAAATTGTCAATTGAAGACCCTAATTATCATGATACTATATTGGATGTGTTTAAAAAACATAAAGTAAAAATACCTAAAGAAATAATGGATAAGGTAAAAACAAAAAATCAAGAAGATTGTATTTCTTATCTTCAATTGATGGAAATTATTATAAAAAATGGAAACATATCTACTCCATCAAAAAATAATTTTACTTTTAATGCCTATCTTGATGATTTATCTCTTATATATAAATCTGCTAAATCTAAGCTATATAATCATAATTTTAACTATGAGCCTGAGGAATGCAAAACTCTTGAACTTGATGCTAATAAAAACCAAAAACTAATTAGAAAAAAACAAAATTGACAATAACCATGTTTTGTGGTACGATGTATATAGCAAATAAAATTTGCATAAATTAAAAAAGGAACATCCAGTTTTTTCGCGAGATTGGATGCTACCAAATATTTGTTTTGCATCTAAACCAACCTCGTTGATTTAGATGTTTTTTAGTTTTACAATTATAAAAACTACAATGTGTCACAGCACCTTGTAGTTTTTAGTTTTTCCTAAATATAATTAACTTTTGCAAGAAATAATTTACAACAAATATTATAGAATCTATAATAACTTTTATGAATGTAGCATTTAAATGTATATAATTATAAACTTTAGTTACAAGTAAACCGGAGATTGTAATATTAATTATTACAAGTAAGAAATACTCTATAAAAGCTTTATAATTTTTCTTTTTTTCATTTTTAAATACATATTTTTTATTTACAATATAATTAACTACACTAGAAATAACTCTAGCAACATAAGAAGACAATAATATCGCATCAAGAAATCTATCCTTTATAAAATAAAGTATTATAGAAAATGATATAATATCAACAACAAAAGATAAACCACTAGATAATAAATAAGTAAATATAGTTTTATACTTATTTAAAAAATTTTTCATCTAAAACTCCATAATTAAAGTTACTGGTCCATCATTAGAAATATTAACCATCATTTCAGCTCCGAAAATACCTGGTTTAGTTACAACATACTTATTCATTTCTTCATTAAATGTTTCATATAACTTTATTGCTTCTTCTCCATTTAAAGCCTTAACATATGAGGGTCTATTTCCTTTGGTGGTATCACCATATAAAGTAAATTGTGATATTGATAATATTTCTCCACCAACATCTAAAATTGACTTATTCATAACACCTTTTTCATCATCAAATATTCTTAAATTAGCAATTTTCTTAGTCATTTTTAAAATATTATCAATTGTATCTCCTTGAGTAAAAGAAACTAATAAAACCATGCCATTATCTATTTCATTTACTATCTTTTCTGAAACACTAACACTACTTTTTTTACTTCTTTGTACTACTACTTTCACTATATTTCCTCCTTAACATCTATAACATTATGTATTTTTCTAATATTTTTCATAACATTATCTAGTTCTACTTTATCCTTTATTCTTATATTTATTTCATACATAGTTTTATTATCAAATTCTTTAGTATTACAAGACCTTACAATACAACCAAGTTTACCAACTTCTGTAATAATATTTACAAGTAAATCAAAACCAGCAGTAACATAAACATAAATATTAGTAAAATAATAATTACTTGCATCCATATTCCATGATACATCCACTACTCTTTCACTATTATCAGGTACATTAGAACATCCTTTTTTATGGACACTGATACCTTGTCCTTTTGTAATAAAGCCCACTATTTCATCACCTTTAATAGGCATACAACATTTAGCAATATTAACCATAATATCTGAATTACCTTCAACTAAAATATCGCTTTTGTAATTAATCTTAGGAATCGATAATTTTCTTTCAAACAAAGCATCATCAACTTCGTGCTTATCAGCTTTTGTTAGATTAATTATATAACCAGCAGTAAATCTTAAAGATCCAATACTTAAATATATTTCATCCAAATCTTTTACTTTCAAATCTTTAATTAACTTTTCAATTACTTCTGGAGTTAATACTTCATTAAAAGCCATTTTTCTTTTTCTAAGTTCTGCTTCTAAAATATTTTTACCTTTTTCAATATATTCTTCCTTATCTTGTTTACTAAAGAATGCTTTAATTTTATTTTTTGCTTGACTTGTTTTAACAAAAGAAAGCCAATCTTTATTTGGTGTGCTATTGTTATTTGTTTTAATATTTACAACATCATCATTTTTAAGTTCATATGAAAGTGGTACAATTTGATCATTTACAATTGCTCCGACCGTCGTATCTCCAACTCTTGAGTGAATTCTATAAGCAAAGTCAATCGGTGTAGAACCAATTGGAAGTTCCACAACATCACCCTTCGGAGTATATGTATATATTAAATCACTAAATATATCAGCGTTAACCTTACTTTCAAAATCTGCATCAGTATCATTATTACTTGATTCAATAACATTTCTAAACATTTCTAATTTTTGTTCCATAACGTTTTGAATCTTTTTAGTACCTTTTTCCTTATATGACCAATGACTCGCAATACCTTTTTCAGCTATTTCATCCATTTCATAAGTTCTTACTTGAATTTCAAAAACATGTCCTTCTATTCCAAACACAGTGGTATGTAGACTTTGATACATATTTTCTTTTGGACTCGCTATATAATCTTTAAATCTTTTTGGCATTGGTCTAAATCTTGAATGTATTAAACCAATAACTTGATAACAATCAGATTCTTCTTCCACAAATATTCTTAAAGCTAAAATATCATATATTTTATTCCATTCTTTACCATTAGATAACTTATTATATATACTATAAACACTTTTAACTCGTCCTTTTATTTCAAATTTAATACCAGCATCAGTTAAGATATCAATAATACTTTCTTTCATTTCTTCTAAGTAACCATTTAGTTCATCTACAGTTTCATTTAGTTTTTCTAAAATATCATTATATACATCTGGTTTTAAATAATAAAGTGATAAATTTTCAAGTTCGCTTTTAATAGAATTAATACCAAGTCTATGAGCAATTGGTACTAAAACAGACATAGTTTCTTCAGCTTTTTGTTTTTGTTTTTGAGGATTAATTGCCCAATTAGTTCTCATATTATGAAGTCTATCTGCAAGCTTAATATATAAAACTCTAACATCTTGGGCAAGTCCAACAAGTATTTTTCTTAAATATATTACACTAGATTCATTATTATCTGGTAATTCTAATTTATTAATTTTAGACACGCTTAAAACAATCTTAGCTATATCTTCTCCAAAATCATTAACCAAATCATCATAAGTCTTATTACCATTGTTAATAACTTCATGTAACAATGAGGCAATAATTGTAGTATCATCAACATTTAAATCCATAAGAATTTTAGTAACTTCTAAAGGATGTGTAATAAAGTCATCTTTAGTAAGTCTTTTCATCCCCTTATGTTCATTATAAGCGTATAAATATGCTTTTTTTATCGTTTCAAATTGTTCTCTTTTTTCAAGTCTTGGAACTAATTCTTCAAAATTAATTGTATCTGGCAAAATAACCACCTTCCAACATATATTTATTATATAACAAAATTGCATTTAAATAAAGGAGAAATCACATTACATGAAAAAAAACTTATTTATAAAATCAACTTTAATACTTATTTTAAGTGGTTTTCTTACTAAAATTTTAGGTTTTATAATCAAAGTAATTTACACCAGAATAATCGGAGAATATGGTATTAGTTTATTTACTATAGCAACTCCAACATACTCATTATTACTTACCATATCTACTCTTGCTATTCCTATTTCTATCTCTAAATTAGTATCAGAAAATAAAGGGCGTTCCATAAGAATTCTTACATCAGCAACATTCTTAATTTTATCTATTAATTTTTTACTTATTTTACTTATTTTACTAACTAAAGATTTTATAGCTATTAACTTGCTTAAAGAACCTCTTGCATCTCCAATATTACTTGCTTTTTCTCTAACTTTACCATTTGTATCTATCTCATCTGTTTTAAAAGGATATTTTGCAGGCAAGCAAAACATGATACCTCATGCTACAAGTAATATTATAGAACAAATTATAAGATTAATAATTATTATTACAGTATTACCCATATTAATGAAAAATTCAGTTATGCATGCTGTACTAGGTTTAATACTTCTAACTATTTTATCAGAAATTTCTTCAATAATAGTATTTTTATTTTTCTTACCAAAACATATTAATTATAAAACAAAATTACTACCTAGTAAAAAGCATACTAAAGATATATTAGATATATCCCTACCTACCGTATCAAGTAGAATAATTGGAAATATTGGTTATTTCTTAGAACCAATTATTCTTACAAATTTACTCCTTTTTTCAGGATACACAAATTCCTACATACTTCGTGAATATGGAGCTTACAATGCTTATTCGCTTGCCCTTTTAACTATGCCTGGTTTTTTTATTGCAGCAATATCAACTTCTTTATTACCAGAAATAAGTAAGTTTCATGGTGAAAAAAACAACATAATGGTAAAAAGAAGAATACACCAAGCACTTATATTTTCATTAATTATTGGTACATTCTTCTCATTTATTATATTTACTTTTCGAGATAATCTTTTATTTTCTTTATATAACACCACGAACGGTTCAAATTACATCAAAATACTTTCTCCATTCTTTGTTCTATTTTACTTAGAAGGTGTTCTTACATCAGCACTTCAAGCACTAGGTTATGCTAAAATTACTATGAATATAACTTTATGGGGTGTTATATTAAAACTAATTGTTATGTCTATTCTATCTTTATGTCACATTGGTATTTATAGTTTAGTTATTGCTGAAATAGTAAACATTTTATTTGTAGTATTATTAAACTTTAAATATTTAAAAAAATACATTTAATAATTTAAATAAAAAAGTAGGTAGTTTACATTCTATCTACTTTTATTATAATGCTTAAAAAAATTTTTAATATTGTCTTCCAATATATAATCTTGTTTTAGCTTTCCTGCCACATACAGTACATGGTCCAGTTACCTCTTCATCTTCGATTAAACATCTTGACTTTATTCCAAAATCATCTTTAATTTTATTTTCACAGGCAACATCGCCACACCAATTAATCTTGGTAAAACCACCATCTTTTGTTGTGGCTATTTCTTTTAGTTCATCATAAGTTTTTGCATCATAAATCATAGAATCTCTTCTTGCTTTTGCTCTTTCAAACATATCATTTTGAATCATCACAAGTAATTCCTTAACTCTAGGTATTATTTCATCAAAAGTAACAATTATTTTTTCTAAAGTATCTCTTCTTACTAAAGTTACATGATTATTTTCTAAATCTCTTTTACCAAGTTCTATTCTAATTGGATATCCTTTAACTTCCGCTTCTGCAAATTTAAATCCAGGAGTTTTATTAGATTCATCAACTTTAAAAGTAATACCATTTTCTTTTAAAGTGTTTTTTAAACTTTCTAATTCAGTGGCAACATCTCCGATAGGAATAACTATAACTTTAAATGGTGCAATCATTGGTGGAAGAACTAACCCATGATCATCACCATGAGTCATAATTATTGCTCCGATCATTCTAGTTGAAACTCCCCAACTAGTTTGATATGGAGTTTTAAGTGTATTATCACTATCCGTAAATTTAATACCAAACGCTTTAGCAAAATGATTACCAAAATAATGACTTGTACCATTTTGAAGAGCATAACCATTGTACATCATAGCTTCTAAAGTATAAGTTTCTTCAGCACCTGCAAATTTTTCTTTTTCAGTTTTTCTTCCTGTAATTACGGGTAAAGCTAGATAATCTTCTTGAAAAGTTTTATAGACGTTAAACATTCTTAAAGTTTCTTCTCTTGCTTCTTCGGCAGTTCTATGCATTGTATGACCTTCTTGCCATAATATCTCACGACTTCTAAGAAAAGGTCTTGTTGTTTTTTCCCATCTAACTATTGTACACCATTGATTATAAAGAATGGGTAAATCTCTATAAGTGTTAATTATTTTTTTATAATGGTCACAAAATAATACTTCACTTGTTGGTCTTACGCACATTCTTTCTTCAAGTTTTTCTTGTCCTCCATATGTAACCCATGCAACTTCTGGAGCAAATCCTTTAACATGTTCTTTTTCAACGTTAAGAAGTGACTCAGGGATAAACATTGGCATTTGTACATTTTCATGACCAGTTTCTTTAAACATTCTATCCATATTTTTTTGTATTTCTTCCCAAATGGCATATCCAAGAGGTCTAATTATCATACTTCCCTTTACACTTGAATAATCTACTAAATCTGCTTTTCTACATACATCTGTATACCATTTAGCAAAATCTACATCTCTATTTGTAATATCTTTTACTTCCATATTCTCACCTTATTCTGCATTAAATTCTTTTAATTCATTATCTTCAGTTAAGATTTTATTAACTTTTTTAGTGGCATCATTTAATTTTTCTCCACAATATTTAGCCAATTTCATAGCTTGTGTATATTTATTTATTGCATCATCCAAATTAACATTTCCGCTTTCAAGTTCTTTTACAATACATTCTAATTCTTGTAAAGATTCTTCAAAATTCTTATTTTCTTCCATAACTTATTTCCTTTCATCATTATTATACCAACTATTTTAAATTAATCCAATACCTATTTAAAGGATCATTATTCCACATAACAGTATTTTCTAAAATTCCACCTTCAGAAATAATAGTCTTATTACTTACAATATTTTCAACATCTGCAGTTATTAAACAATTTTTTATACCTAAACTTTTAGCTATTTCTAAACCCATTTTAAGTTGTAATTTACCATAACCTTTACCACGTTCACTCGGAGTAATCGAATATCCAATATGACCTCCAAACTTAAATAAAAAGTCATTTAACTCGTGTCTAATACTAATAGAACCACATACTTTATTATCACTCATTCTTTTTAAAAATAATGTTGTACACGGAACATAACCATCTCTTAAATCAATACCATTTTTTTCATTTGTTTTTTCTTTAACCCAATCTTCATAAGATGTTGCCTCTTCCAAATTAGCAAGGCCTGAATATTGCCATGGAAGCCCAGCATCAACAGCTTTAATTTCATCAAGCATTAAAAGAGCGCTTTTCTTATCATTATTATCTGGTATAACTAATTTTAAATCATTCATTTTTATCTCCCTTCCTTTTTAATAAAATTCATATCTTTTAATAAATCACCAATTAACTCATAATTCTTCTTGTAAAGTTTCATATTATAATCTTTATCATAATTAGTTATTCCAGTAAACTTCTCTACTTCTAAAATAACATTATACACAACATCAGGAGTAAGTTTATTATAAAAATCTATAACTAAATCGCAAAATAATTTAGAAGAAGTAATTAAAAAATATTCTAACAATTCCATATTTTGCTTCATTCCAATTGTGGCACTAGGATCATTTATTATTCTTGTACCATTTCCCAAAAAATCTCTTTTACTATATTTAGGACTTAATTCAACTCTAAAAATAGATTCAAATATCGATTCATTATCAAATATATAAATGTTAGGTTTACCATTTTCTTCTACAATTGCATAATTGCCAGCATGTCTATCTCCATTAAGCATAAATATATCAAAAATAAATACTTTTACTAAATCAAATATTAAATCTTTACATTCTTTGGGATATTCTTTTTCTACTACATACCACAAATTATATATAGTATTAGAAAAGTAATCTATTCCAATTAAATCTTTTCCACGTTTAAAATTTCCTAAATTATTAAAACTATAACTTAAATAATATAAGTCTTTATTTACTCTAACAATGTGATAAAGTGGACAATTAATACCAACAAGACTTGCTAATCTATACGCTAATATTTCATTACAATCATTTTTAGCAACTTTACAAAAGTATTGAACACCATCTATATCAACATAATTATGCTCTTTAGATAATAATTCTGCTTTCTGCTTTTCAGTTAGTTTCATATTTATTCCTTCTTTATCTATGATTTATTAATTTATTCTTACTTTCTTTTTCTAATGTTTTTAAACTTTTTTCAGGTGTTGGAAACTCTTCAGGCATGGTTCCACCAATATCAGCAATAGCTTTTCTTACCTTTTTTCCAACTTCATAATGAACATCATTAGCTTTAGTTTCTCCTTTTACATTATCCCTTTTTAATTTTTGTTCCGTTTGAGATATTCTAAACAAATTAGCAATAAGTTCATCACTACCCATGTTATCTAAGATATCTTCTCTATATCTTAAACCTTTTCTTTTAGCTATATCATTAGCAGTTTCACCATTATATAACCCCTTATAACCAGAATTATGAAATTTATCAAAGTTTTTAACTCCAGCACCTTTAGCAGTTTGATTTAAAGAATAGTTTCCTCTTTTAGTTAAATTTCTTTGATAAAATCTTTTCTCATCTTCAGTTAAAGTAGAATATTCTCTTTCAGTAATTTCCATTTTTCTAGTTTGAACAGCAAAGTATGTTTGAGCAAGTGCAACAACTTTCTTTCTACTATCACCATTCTGAGCTATTAAGTAACATGCATAACGGGACAATTTATAATCAGAAATACTTCTGGAAGTTTTTGATCCGATGTCGACCATTTTTCCCACTTGGGAAAAATGGTGATCAATAGCATAATTGCTATTCTTACAAGAAATTGTTGCATTAGTAATTACATTATTAAATTTATCCCATCTTTTATATTCCAAAACATTTTGAAGTTCTCTTGCAAACCAATATTCATTACCATTTTCATCAATATGTTTTATATTTTCAAAAATACTATTATTTAATATTAATTCATTCATTTTTATTCCCCCTTAAATTAAATTGTATTTACATATTTTTATTTTGGTATATTATTTTTATTTTTTGTTCAAAAATGTATCACAAGCCTATTTTTCTACAACCTTTGCTTTAATATTCCCCTCATGTAATTTAATATTAATAATATCATCAATATTTACATCATTACTTGACTTAATTACCTTATCATTAATAGTTGCTAAAGAATAACCTTTTTCTAAAATACCAAGAGGATTTACTAGTTTCAAAGTATTAATAAGTAAATTATATTCATTTTTCTTCTTATCAATCAAACTCATTGGATTTTGAATTACGTATGACATTTTTATTTTATTTAGTTTCATTTCATTATTTTGTAATATTACTTTAATATCTTTATTTAATTTATCAAGCAAAGCATCTAATTTTTGTTCTTTAATTTCATACATACTCATAGGATTTTTTAATACAAAACTATTTTTTAAGCTTCTCCATTTAATGAATTTAGTATTTATCATATTTTTAATATTTTTATTAAGTCTAATTTTATAATTATTTAAAAGTGTATTAATATCAATAACAGTGGGTACGGCCATTTCAGCAGCTCCTGTTGGAGTTGGTGCCCTTAAATCAGCCACAAAATCCGCAATCGTCCAATCTATTTCATGTCCAACAGCGCTTATAATCGGGGTATTACATTCATAAATTGCTTTCGCAACTATTTCTTCATTAAAAGCCCATAAATCTTCAATAGAACCACCACCACGGCCAACTATAATAGTATCAACACCAAATGCATCAGCTTTTTTAATTTGTCTAACAATATCCGGCGCAGCATCACATCCTTGTACTAAGCATGGAAATAAAATTGCTTCACAAATTGGATATCTTCTTCTAATTGTACTCATTATATCTCGAACAGCTGCCCCAGTTGATGCTGTAATAACTCCAATCTTTTCAGGAAATTTAGGAATTGCTTTTTTATGTTCTGGGTTAAATAATCCTTCACTTGCTAACTTTTTCTTTAACTTTTCATATTCTATATATAAAGCACCAAGTCCATCAGGTTCCATTTTTTCAATATAAATCTGATAACTGCCTTGTGCAGGATAAGCACTTATTCTTCCTTCAACTAAAACATTCATCCCATCTTCAGGTACAAATGTAAGTTTAATTGCACTATTTTGAAACATAACAGCACTTATTCTAGAATTATCATCTTTCAAAGTAAAATATAAATGTCCTCTGGTATGATTTTTAAAATTACTAATTTCACCTTTTAAATAAACTTTATTTAAAAAAGAATCTTTATCTAAAATGTTTTTTATATAATTATTTAAATCACTAATATTAAGATAGTCTTTTTCCATCTAAAATACCCCTTTCTAAAAGTAAGTTTCCAATCAATTCATAATATTTTTTATAAAGTATTAAAGAATGTTCTTGATTTTCTAGAGTAAAGCCCATTTTATTAAGTTTTTTCATTTCCAAAAGAATTAAATCTGGAGTTAAAGTATTATAAAATTCTAAAACAATATCATAAAATTCCTGAGCAGAAGTTGCAAGAAAATACTCTAAAGACTCAATATTTTTAAGTACACATATAGGCAATCTATTATCTAAACTATCAGCACACTTATAACTTTTTAACCTATCATCAAAAAATAACTTTGGTAATAAATTTGCTCCGAAATCACTAAAAACATATTCGTTATCTAAAATGCATAAATCTGCTACACCATCACGAATTAATATACCTAAATTTCCTAGGTTACGATCACTATTCATCATAAAAATATCAAAAAGATAAACTCTAATTAATTGATAAGTAAGTTTTTCACTATCATTTGGATAATTCTTTTCAAAGAACATCCATATATCATATAATCCATTAGATTTAATCCCTAATCGATTTCCATCTTTAAAAATTCCATCATTATTAAAACTATAACTTAAATAATAATAATCTCCATCAACCTCAATAATATAGTCTTTTGCACATATAATACCAAGTTTTTCTGCAATAGCATTAGCAAATAATTGATCTCCTGGATCCATAGCATTTTTACAATAATATTCTTTACCTTTAATTTTTATGAACTTACCATCATAATGAGCCAAATTTCTTTTTATTTTCATTGGTATTAACATATTATTCCTTAATATATTTATCTAAAACTGCATTAATTATTTTTCTAACAGAATCATCACAATATTTCTTAGCTAATTCAATAGCTTCATTAATAACAACAATTTCTGGAGTATCTGTAAATTTTAATTCATATAATCCCATTCTTAATATTGCAGCTCCAGTTTTATCTATTCTATCAATGGTCCACCCTTCAATATATTTATTAGCAATTTCATCTAAACTATTTTTATATGTAGCTACGCCATAAACTATATCTTTAACAAATTCATTATCCACATTCAAATTCTCTTTTATTACTTCATCAATATTAAACGGGACCCCACGAGTTTCATATATATCAATTTGATATAAAATAACCATAATAATATTTCTAAGTTCACTTCTAGATTTTGCCATAACTACATCTCCTTGCAGTTAATTATATCAAATATTTAAAAAAATTAATAGTTAAAACAATTAATTTACTAAATTTCCTTCAACAATTAATTGGTATCCTTTCTTTATTTGATTACAAGTAGTTAAAATAACTTGATTTTCTTCCATTTTTATATTAATTTTACCATTTTTCACTTCATTTCTAATACTACTTACAATATAATGATTTACTTTATTATTAAATTTCAAAATAATTTCATCACCAATATCAAGATATCTTAAATCATTAAAATACGCTAATTTTCCTGTTCCTGAATGAGCAGCTAATAAATACGTATTTTTTATATTAGTATTAATCAACATTACATTTTTATTTACATCATTATTTTTATTATTTTCATCATAAAAACCTAAATACATATTTATTTTAGGAATAATAAGTACTCCATAATAAGTTAGTATTTCTTCATGATAATTACTTTCTTCAATTGCTTCTATATTATAATTACATCCACATAATAACAAACAAAAAAACACTATAATAACAATCTTCATTAAATCAACTCCCTGCCCACTACTTTACCACATCCACTTCTTTATATAAATAAATTATTTTATCAAAAAAGGAAGAATTTTCATTCTTCCTGTCAAAATTGATCGAAAATATATTATTTACTTTTCTTTTTATTATTTTTGTTAATTAATCTTACTTTTACACCTTTATATAAAGCAAATTGTTTTTTTACACCTTCAGGTAAATTTTTCTTAAATGTTTTCATAAACGCACCTCACTTCTTTCTTAAAGATTATATCATAACAAATAATAATTTATCAACTAATTTTTATAGGTTTTATAGATACTTTCAAATATTTTCATGCCATCCATAGCACTTGTGGTAATTCCTCCGGCATAACCAGCACCTTCACCACATGGATATATTCCTTTAATACTTGCTTCCAAATTTTCATCTCTTAAAATTCTTATTGGACTACTCGTTCTAGTTTCTGGAGCAGCTATAATTGCATCTTTACCATTAAAGCCTTTAATTTTATTATCAAAATAATCTATTCCTTCTTTTAAACTATCATTAATAAACTCTGGAAAAATATCATTAATATTACCATAGCCAATATTTCCTTTAAATGCATCTATATCAATATTTTTAGAAACAACATTATTTTTATAATCTTCATAACCTTGAACAGGTATCAATCCATCACAAATCTTATATGCTCTTTTTTCTATCATTTCTTGAAAATACATACCATCTAATATATTTACACCGTAGTCGTTAGGTCCAACGGTAACCACAATTGCACTATTAGCGTATTTTGTATCTCTTTTATAATTACTCATTCCATTAACACAAATGCCATCGTTTTCACTTTTAGCATTAACTACATAGCCTCCAGGACACATACAAAAACTATAAACCCCACGGCCACTTTTACTTTTATAAGTCAGTTTATAAGATGCCGGAGGCAAAAAAGGGTAATTAATTGGATATTGATTTTCATTTATCATATCTTGAGGATGAATAATCCTTACTCCAACAGCAAAAGGTTTTGATACTAAATTCAAATTATTTTTAACAAGCATTTTAAATGTGTCTCTAGCAGAATGTCCAATTGCTAAAACTAATATATCTGTACCAATTAATTTTCCATTTATTTTTACTTGGCTAACTTTTCCGTTATTAATAACTATATCCTCTAGTAATGAATTATAATAAATTTCACCCCCAAAAGATAATATTTTTTTTCTTATATTAATAATTACACTTCTTAATATATCTGTACCTATGTGAGGCTTACTATCATACATAATTTCTTGTGGTGCCCCACATTCCACAAATATTTTAAATACTTCCCGCATTCTATTTTCCTTATCCTTAACTAAAGTATTTAATTTTCCATCACTGAAGGTACCAGCTCCTCCTTCTCCAAACTGAACATTGCTATTTTTAGTAAATTTATTATTTTGCCAAAATTCTCCAACGCTTTTAACACGATCTTCAATTTTTTCCCCACGTTCAATTAATATTGGCTTATAACCGTATTTAGCAAGCATATAAGTACAAAAAAGACCTGCTGGACCAGACCCAACTACAATTGGCCTGTTGCTTAAAATATTATTACCCATCTGAGGTAAAACATAATCTTCATTTTCTACCAAAATTACATCTTTACCAACATATTTATTCTCATTATCAATAGTTACATCCAAATCATATACATAAGCAAACATTTTCTTGTTTCTAGCATCAATAGACATTTTATGAATAGTTACATCTTTTATATCATATTGATTTACTTTTAGTTTTTTCGAAGCTAAGTATTTTATGTCAATATTTTCTTTTGGACACACTCTAATATTTTTAATTATTATCATTTTTCACCTGCTAACATACCTGTTATAAAAGCTATTGTTAAATTATAGCCACCACAATCACCATCTAAATCAAGCACTTCACCGGCAAAATATAAGTTTTTAACCAACTTGGATTCCATAGTATTTAGATTAATTTCATTTAAACAAATACCACCACTAGTAACTTGAGCATCTAAAAAATCCTTTGTTCCAACCACTTCAATTTTAAAGTCTTTTAAAGTATTACAAAAATTATTTTTTTCCAAATAACTTAATTCATTCCATTTTTTATTTTTATTAATTTTTAAATATTTTAGTAATACTTCAGTTATTTTATAATCAAGAAATCCATCACATGCTTCGAAAATAGTTTTCTTAGATATATTTTTATTTTCTATAAAAGTTTCTAAAGTTTCATTATTTAACCAAGGGATAAAGTTAATAGATATTTCTTCTTTCGAACCATTTTTTAATCCAATGCAAATATTTCTACTTAAATTAAAAACACAAATTCCACTTAAGCCATAATTAGTAAATTGTATTTCTCCATGTTCCTGTTTTATTTTTTTATTATTTTCTAAAAGTGTAACAAGAACTTCACACCTTTTTCCAGCCCAGTCTTTTTCAAGACCTGTATTAGTTATAACGGGCATCAAACTTGGATTTAAAGGCACAATGTTATGACCAAAAGAAGATGCAAAAAAATAGCCAATACCAGTACTACCAGTCTTAGGATAACTACACCCTCCAGTAGTAATAATTACTTTATCGAATTCTTCATCATTTATTAAAAATTTTTCATTTAGTTTTTCTATTTTATCAATAATTGAATTAAATTTAAACTTTACATTATTATTAATACAAGCACTTTTTAAAACAGATAAAACACTACTAGACTTTTCACTATATGGATACAAATAGCCATTTTTATTTTTTATAACAAGTCCAATATTTTCAAATAAATTTTTAATAATATTTATATTTTGTTCACTAATTACTTGTTTAATTAATTCATCATTACTAGAATGAAATTTACTTAAATCATTATTTACATTACCAATATTACATCTTCCATTACCAGTAAGTAATAATTTTTTTCCAGCATCACTATTTCCGTCAAAAACTACTACATCATTACTTTTGGATGCAAACAAACTTGCCATTAAACCTGAAGCTCCAGCTCCAATTACTGCTACCCTCATAAAAAACTCCTTTCTTTTATTATATAATTTCCTTAGTAACATTATCAAGTATAGAATATAAGTACATATGAACATCTTTATTACTTATACATTTAACATAATTATAATATACATTTAATTGCTTTATATAATTTTCATCATCAATATTTTTTAATTTATAATCAATTATAAATATTTTATCTTCATATTCTAACATTAAATCAATAATCCCATGATATAAAACATCATCCAGTTCATATGAAAACTCTAGTTCTTGATAAATTTTAGCACTGTTAAAATCAAATGTATTAAGTAAATGATTCACATATTTATTGTCTGTATTGGCATTTTCAAAATCAGTAAGTTCAAGTAATTCATGAATCTTAGTCCCAAACTCTAAAGTTTTTTCATCACTAACAGATAATATCTCTTTAATAGTTTTTGATGCATGTTTCTTTTCAATTTCAATAAAAGGTATTTCATCCTCAATAAATAACATATTAGCCTCTTCATTATTAACCATATTTTTACTTAAACTTTTACTAAACTCATAATCTTTAGTAACTCCAACATTATTTAAATCAACATTAATCATATATTTTGCTAAATTTCCTGATATAGATTTTATAAAATCATAAAAAGATCTAAATTTAATTCCATCCATAAAAGATATTTCATCTTTAACATATTTTTTATCTTCAATATTAGGCATAACCATAATCATTTTTTCTTTAGCGCGAGTTAAAGCTACATAAAATAATCTTATTTTTTCTGCTACTTCATTTAAATAATAATTATTTTTAACCAAAGTTTTAACAAATGTTTCTCCAATACCTTCCTTATAAAATGGAGTGAGAATTCCATATTTATTATCAAACATAAATTTATTTTTTAAATCACTTATATTAAATGTCTTAGGAAAACCTGCAAAATAACAAATAGGAAATTCAAGCCCTTTAGATTTATGAATATTCATAATCTTTACAGAAATACTATTACTCTTACCCTCTTTATATTTAATTTCTTGATCACTATCTATCATTTCATTTAAATAATTACTAAAATCAATAATAGAAAAGCCTAAATTTTCGACATTCTTAGATAATTCAAGCAAATAATTAATTCTTTTAATCGCAGCATCAACATTACCTACCAAAATAAATTTATCATAAAAATCAAAGTCTTTAATAATTCTTTTAAGTAATATATTCGGAGTCATAATATCAATATCTTTGCTTATTTCATAACATTTATTATATATATCTGTTTTAAAAATTTTATTTTCTTCAAAGCATTTAAATATTTCATTATCACATAAATTACCAATATAACTTCTGGCAACGCTTGTAAAATAATATTTTAAATTTTTATTATATATCCCATCTTTAATAGATAAAATTAGTCCAATAATATTTTTAATTATAAAAATATCATTTTCTTCTATCAAATTATTATCCTTATACACCTCCATTGGTATATCTAGGTACTCAAAAACTTTTTTAAACAAGCTCATCTTGCTTCCACGATCTAGAATAATACAAAAATCATTATAAGTTACATCTCTATTACATTCTTTATCAAAATCAAAAACTAAATACTTTTCTTCTATTTTCTTCTTAATATCCTTAGCTATTATAAACGCTTCTATTTCATCATTTGTATATTTTTTATCTTCATTATTATAGGTTAAAATATCTAAATAGTTATTATAATCATTAGCACCCTTTTCAATATAGGCTTTATTACCATATACCATAGCATGACTTTCTTTATAGTTTATTCCCCCAATATCTTGTGTCATTAATGGTGCAAAAATTTCATTTATATTATATAATACTTCTTCTCTAGATCTAAAATTTTTAAGTAAATCAATCTTTTTTCCACCATTATTAATACCATATCTATCATATTTATCCTTAAATATTAATGGATTTGCATTTCTAAATCTATAAATAGATTGTTTAATATCTCCAACCATATAAACATTATCATTTTCTAATAATTTAATAAATGTTTCTTGTAAATCATTAGTATCTTGATATTCATCTATCATTATCTCATTGAATTTATCTTTCAATTCTAATCTTATATCTTCATTGTCTTTAACTATTGATATAGCCATTTTAGCAATATCTGTAAATTCATAAGAATTATGTTCTTTCTTATATAAGCTTATTTTTTCATCTAACATTTTAATTATTTTTAATATTACTTCCACATAATCTCTAGTGCAAAAATAATTGTTTTTGAGCTCATCTTCACTATATATAATTAATTCATTTAACTCCTTAAACAGTTCTTGAATATTTTCTTTTACACTTATGCCACTTGAATCTACCTTTGTAAATCTAGGCAAAATAATATTATTATTTTTATATAAATCATTATAACTATTTGGTCTAAATAATTTATTTAAGGAATTATAAATGTTTTCATAACTTGATGAATCCATAAAGTTTTCTAATATTAAAACAGAATCTTCAAGTTCTAAAGATATTTTTTTTAAATAATTAAAATACTCAGCAAATAATTGCTCTATATATTTATTATTATAAAAGTTATTTATATAATTATCGATATAATCTTCTTTATCGTATTTCAAATCTAGACTTTTATTAATACTTAAAATAGCTTTTTTAATAACTTCATCATCACGTGTAGTAAAATCTCCAATTAACTTTAAAAATTTTTCATCTTTTGCCTCATAAAGACTTAAAAATATTTCTTCTAAAAATTCATTTCTTTTTAAATCAATAATTGAAGAATCTATAATATCAATTGATTTATCAATATTTAAAACATAATGATATTTTTTTACCAAACTTAAGGCAAAAGCATCAAATGTTGTAATATAAGCTTGATCTAAAAACTCTAGTTGATTAGTTAATCCTGCTTTTTTTATTTTTTTTCTAATTCTATTAGCCATTTCTCCAGCAGCTTCATTAGTAAATGTTAACATTAAAATGTTTCTAATATCTATTCCATCTTTTAATTTTCTAATAACCCTTTCTGATAATACTGCGGTTTTACCAGACCCAGCACCTGCAGAAACTATAATATTTGTTCCCTCTAAGTCAACCGCCAATTGTTGTTCAGGCGTTAAATCCATCATCTTCACCTCCGATAATTACTTCGTCACTTTTTGTTTTAAAACATATATCTTTAAATTTACAATAAGTACAAGAAATATTTTTACCTTTTAAAACTTTTGGATTTATAAAAAACTTCCCAGTAATAACATTTTTTATTGTATCATCAATAATATTTTGAACTTTAACAATCATATCATCCATTTCTTTATTACTTAACACCTTACTCGTAGAATAAAAAGAACCATCTTTTTTAAATTTTAAACCTTTAATCATTTTACTATTTAAGTAATTTGTATCTATTAAAGAAATTATATTTTCATCACTATTAGTATATCCTTGTAATCTTAAATTTTCATTTTTTAGTTCTTCCAAAGATTTATTCTTTGTTATGTTAAAAACATTGTTCAATACTTTTTCAATATAAAATCCAGCAATAACGGAATCTTTAAATCTTTCAGAATTTTTAAGTAAATATAAGTAAATTGGTAATTGAATGTTTAATCCATATTCTAAAGTATCTAACTTTATATTTTTATCACCAGTTTTATAATCTACAACAGCAATAACTTCTTTGCCCTTATACTCTGTACTCATTACTTTATCTATAAATCCCTTAAACACTACATTTATATCATTATATTTTTTTTCTACAGCAAGCTCAGTTTCAAACAAATAATTTGTAAGCTTCGAATTTTTTTCTTGTTTATGTAAATATTTAAGCAAATAATCAAGTTCAGCACTTAATTTGTGAACATAAAATAATTCTCTGGGGCCAAATGAAAAGTCTAATGTTTTCATAAATTCACTTATTTCCATATCTATATCAATACATTTTTCTAATCCTTTTTCTAATATATGATGAACAATTTTTCCAATAATAATTTTAAAAGTTTCTTCATAAATATCTAAATTCATTATTCTAGATAAATAATATTTAAACCCGCATTCATTAAAAGATTCTAAACTTGTATAAGATAAAGTAAAATTATCATTAAGTCTTTCTTTTAATAAATCTGTATCAATCATATTATATTTATTATTGTATTCTCGATAAGGAATATTTAAATTCTTTTGATACATTTTTAAATATTTACTTTCATCATTATATTTATAAAAATTATCTAAATCAATAGCATATAAAAGATTACTATATTTTTTAGAATATGATATTGATCTATTAAGCTTTATTTTCTGAGAAGTTACTTGTAAGTCATCAATTAAAACTGATGGATATCTTACTTTGCTACCATCATGTAAAGGATATGTTATTATCAAATGAGGAATCCTTTTAATAGCACTTATAACATTTACTCTTTCCATTTTATTTTTTTCTATGGAAGTATCTAAATCTAACATCTTTTTTTCTTTATCGCTTAAAAAATCATCATCCATATAAATTTTAGGGTAATTTCCTATATTGAAGCCAAGTAAAAAGACATAATCATCATCCCCATAGTTTTCATGCAAAGAATGAATATCTATAGCATTTTTATATGAAACATTAGATACAATACTTTTTTTTAAATCATCTATAATAAATTCTTTTCTAATTTTTTTATCACTTACTAATACAGATTTATTTATAACAGATATTAGTTCATTTATATTTTCATACTTTTCCTTTAATTTTTCAATAATCACAGGTATATCATATTCATCATACATACGCAAAAACAAATTTGAAACACCTGTACTAAAAAATGAATTGCCATCATTAGTATTAAGAGGCAAACCAAAAATTTGTGAATAATATTCTAAATACTTATTGTACTCACTATTAGCAATTAATTTTATATTATTAATATCAATTCCCTCATGAATTAATTTTTTTATACTTGATATAACAAATTCTAATTCTTCATTTATATTAATTGCTTCAAATATTTCAGGACTATATATACTATTTTGATTTTTCTTTACTTCATAATTAAAATCCTTTAAAATATATTTTTCTTCTTTAGATAATTCTTCATTTTGATAAACTATTATTTTTTTACCAAGTAAATAGTTTTTAAATTGATTATTATAAATAAGCAATTTATTATTATCTAATTCTTTTTTCAAATTATTTAAAAATTCTATTTTTTTATTTCTTATTTCTTTTAGAAAATATAAATTTTCAATATAAATTTTTGCTATCGATAAATTAACATTATATTTTTTCATTACATATTCTATTGTTTTATTATCATAATCAAAAAACAGTTTTCTCTTTAACTCGTTAAAACTATAAAATTTATAATTGTTAAACTTCTTTTCATTAGTTAATTTTTTTAATATATCCATTTTATTAAATTCATTAGTAATTATCAAATTCATAAAATACCTCATTTATTCATACATAAATATTATAACATTTATGCATATAAAAAGATAACATTTTTTAAACATTATCTTAATTTGATTATTAGTTAACTTTTAACTTATTTATCTCAGATATTGATAAGTTAGTTATTTTACTTATAAACTTCGGACTACGCTTTTCTTTTAACGTGTTTTTTGCAATTTCTACTTTCTTTTTTTCCGTTAATTGTTTATAATTCATATAGGAGCCTCCTTGCCGGGATTTGGCTCCCTTATTATATCAAAAAACCGCACCCAAGTGGTGCGGTTCAATTTTCAATTTAGGAAATTACCAATCAATGTAAGTTAATTTATTTTTTCACTAGAAACCCAATGATATACATTATTATCTTTTTTAAATATATGTTTATACTGAGTTCCATATTTTTTCAAAAATTTATATTCTACATTTTTATTATTTTCTAATGCTTTAGTGCACTTATCATTTTTACTATCTTTAACATAACTTGTATAACATTCATTATTAATAACTTTTAAAAAGTAATCATATATAATTATTTCGTCATTCTTTTTAAAAGAATCTTTTATTGCTCTATAAGTATGTGGTTCAGCTCCGATTGTATAAGTATATTCTTCAGATAATCCACAATAATACGAGTCATCATTTAAATAACAAACAGTTATATTATCTAATTGAAATTTATCATAAGTATCTATTTCTTCACCAAATATTTTTTTGTAATTTTCATTTACTAGATCTTTATTTGTTTTGCTTAAGGTACAAATCTTATCTTCATAATTATCTGTAGCAAATATAAGGCCTTTGCTTAAAATACATATATTACCTTTTTTATTTTTATCAAGTTTTATTTCTTCTTTAACTTCTTTTTTTACTTGAGTATAAGCTAAACAAATTTTAGTATCATTACTTAAACTATTATAATCAACTTTACTATCATTATAAAACACTAATCCCCCGCATTTTTCTAAATCACTATTACCAACATAAGAATACAATTCTTTAACAGTTTTACCATTTGCATTAACAGGGATCCCATTTTTTATAAAGAAAGATATTACCACACCAACAAGGATAACAACAATTCCACTTAATAAAAGCACAAGATTTTTCTTCTTCATTTTACTATACCTTTCTTGTTTGTATTTCTGCCATTTTTTCGAATACTTCTGCTGCATTTTCAGTATTAATATCATTATACCCAAGTTCTCTTAAAGCTTGAATTTTAACCGTACTAAGTTGTTGTGTTCTGGTTAATTTTTCTTCATTTTTTTGTTCTATTTCAGTAATGAATCTTTTATGACTTTCCGCAAGTTTACTCTTTGATGCTCCACCATTATTATATAATGTTAAAGCTGAATATAAAATTCCTTCAAAAATAAACTGTTTATCTTCATCAAACTTATATTCATCTGGTTTAATAAAGCAATTAGATTTTGCCATATAACCCATTATATATTTTATTTCTGGAACATTATCCATTGATTGAAGCATATAATACATATATTTTATTGCAGCAGTTTCTTCTGACTCATTATCTTCTAATTTTTCTTTTAATAAAAATATAAAATCATTTAATAATTGTTTATTTTCTTTTGTTAATCCATTCATATCGATTACAGACTCAATACTATTAGTTTGTTTAATAGCAGTATTAAGTCTTTTTTCTACTTCCATCAAATAATCAGTATCAACCACAATACTTTCAATGCTTTTTTTACTTCCATCTTTAATATCTAAAAGTTGTAATAACAACACTTTCTTTTCTTTTGGCCATTTATCTAAGCTATCTAAAACTAAATAGTTATATACCATCTGACGACTTACACCTAAATATTTAGCTAGCTTTACTTTAGATAACCCTAATTCTTGTAATAATTCATTTAATCTATCCATATTTTAATCACTACCTTCTTTAATTTTACACCTTTATTATACATAACTTAACATTAAAAATCAAGTTTAGTTATGTAAATACCATAAAAATTCTCCATTATTTTTTATTTCATCAATAAATCCACACCCAAGACATTCTTCACCGAGATATAAAACACATGCTTGTCCTGGTGTTACCGCTTTTACTTTTTCAGGGTATTTAACTCTTATCTTATTATTTTCCAAATATTCTAATTCCACAGCATGATCCTGATCTCTATATCTAAATTTAGCAGTACAAAATGTAGGTCTTAAGTTACTTATAAAATTAACATTATCTATAATGCATTCATCACTCATTAAATATTTATTGTCTTCTCCAAAAGCTACATATAAAATATTATTATTAACATTCTTACCACATACATAATGTCTTTCTAAATTACCACTTATACCTACATTTCTTCTTTGACCAATTGTATAATTCATTAAGCCCGTATGTCTACCAATAACTTCTTTTGTAGATACATCAACAATATCTCCAGGATTAGGTTTTAAGTAATTTTCAATAAACTTTTGATAGTTTCTTTCTCCAATAAAACAAATACCTGTTGAATCTTTCTTATGAGCAACATTTAAATTATTATCTTCAGCTATTTTTCTAATCTCAGGTTTTGTATAATCTCCAACTGGAAACAAAACATTTTTTAAGCTTTCTTTTTTTACATCAGCCAAAAAATATGTTTGATCTTTATTTAAATCAATGCTTCTTTTTAATTTGCCATCTTCCATTCTAGCATAGTGACCAGTAGCAATATAATCTGCTCCTAGTCTTTTTGCTTCTTTTATAAATAGATCAAACTTAATAAACTTATTACATAACATATCAGGGTTTGGAGTTCTTCCCTTTTTTAATTCTTCTAAAAAATATGTAAATACATAATCCCAATATTCCTTAACAAAATCAATTCTATGTAATTTTATTCCTAATTTATTGCACAACTCTAATGCATCATTATAATCTTTTTCTTGAGGACAAATATCATTAAAATCATTAGGATTTCCTAAAAAATCATTATTAATATTGCTATCCCAATTTCGCATAAACAAACCTTCGACTTCATAACCTTGCTTAATTAAAAGTAAGGCTCCAACCGCAGAATCAACACCACCAGATATTCCAATAATTACTTTTTCCATAAACATCACATAACTATTATATACTAACTAATCAAAAAATTAAAGAGATTTACTAGTTTTCCACCTACAAAATATAAAATTATATCGAGTATAAGTACAATTCCTATAAATATTACACTTCTTTTTATAAATACAACCAATGATTCTTTATTGTTATTCTTATATACAATTCTATCAATAACACATTTAATTATTTTAAACAAATTAACACTAAAGACTACAAGCATAATTAAAAACAGCAATTTATAAATTATTACATAAATTGAACCAAACAATATTCCCTTTATACCAAAAATACATGTTAAACTGCTTATAATAAAACCAATACTAAAACCATTATAAAACATAAAAAACAAAACTAAAGGACCACCAATTAAAAACATACTTAAAATAAGTAAACTAGACAATATAACCAAATGTATTATTAAACCATTAGTATTTACATAGCTAAAATTTTGTAATACTTCATTAATATTTAAAAATAATATTTCTTTTGTAGCTTCATCTAGTAATACTACAAATACTATTCCTATAATAAAACCAATTACTAATATTATACTCATAAATACATATAATTTCTTATTTAGGCTTGTCCACATGATTATCACCACTTAATTATATTGCAAATTTATAACAAATATGATAAATTATTAATAGAAAAAAGAAAGTGGTGAAATATTTTGAATAAAAAAGCACAAAAAATTGTAGTATGGATAATGCTTCTTATCATGGTAGCAAGCGTTATCGCAGGAATAATTGCATATATTATATAAGACTCAAAAGAGAGTCTTTTTTTAGACTCTCTTTAAAGTTAATTCATCAGATTTTCCCAGACTCATTATTTTATCATATTCAATTAATAAATCAAATCCTACACCATTATTCTTTTCAACTAATAAAAAACTTTTTTCTAAACCTTTGTTATTAAGCAAAGTTATTAAATCTGATATTTTTATAAAACCATATTCATATCCAGTTGGATGAATACTACAAAGACCATAATCATCAAATGATACAAGAATATCCTTAGCAAAAACATAAGGATTAAATCCATACGCTGCAAAATCATGGTGATATTCCATTGTTCCACCCAAAACCAATACGCTTTGTAAAGGCTCTCTTTTAGCCATTTCATTAAATTTATTAGTTACAACATTTCTAAAAGTAGAAACAACTATAGATTTAGATTGTTTTTCTTCGTTATCGTTAACTATTTCCGCAAACTTAACGACTCCAAATTCATTAGGTAATATTTGACCATCTCTAACTTCATCAATATACATATCTAAAGATTCTCCTAGTTTTTCATATTCAGAATCAAGGAAATCTTCTACAAATAAATTAGTTAGTTCATTAACTTTTGCTTCATCAAAACCATTTAACACTAAGTCTTTCTTAGCTTCTTCATACTTTTTCATATTTCCCCTCCTTAGGTAAGGAATATTTTATAATAAATTTATATAAATTGTCAAGAAAAAAAGACCAAATATAGGTCTTTAATTATTTTCTTTTAATATTTCTAATGCTTTATGCATCTTCATATCATATTCAATAACGTCCATTGATCCATAAGCTTTTAAAAGTTCAGCTTTATCAACACCATAAGATGCTGCAATTTCTGAAGCTCTATTTTCAACTTCTTCTTTAGTAAATTTTAAATCTTCTTTTTCAGCAATAGCTTCTAACATAAAACGATATTTAACACGTTTTTCAGCTTCTGGTTCCATTTGTTTATGTAAATCTTCTTCTTTAGTACCAGTAATTTTCATAAATTCATTGAAATCCATTCCTTGCATCTTTAATTGTTCTGCATATTGATTAATCATTCTATGAACTTCTTCATCAATAATTTCTGGATTAATTTCAGCTTTCATGTTTTTAGCTGCTGCTTCTAATACCTTATCCATAAATTCATCTTCTAAATGATGTTCTTTTTCATGAATTAATTCTTCTTTAACTTTAGCTTTTAATCCAGCCTCATCTTTTACATCTTCATATCCTAAATCTTCAAAGAATTCTTTATTAATTTCAGGTAAAACCCTAGTTTTAACTTCATTTACTGTTACAGTAAATGTTACATCCATACCTTTTAACTCTTCAACATAGTTTTCAGGAAATTTAAGATTTAATTCTTTAGTTTCTCCAGTCTTCATTCCGATTACGCCTTCTTCAAAGCCAGGAATAAATGAATGGCTTCCTATTTCTAATGGATAATTTTCTCCTTTGGCACCTTCAACCTCTTTACCATCAACAACTCCAGTAAAGCTAATAACTGCGGTATCACCTTCAACAACTGTGCCATCTTCTTTTACAACAACATCAGCCATGTGAGCTCTCATGTGCTCAATTTCATTATTTACTTCTTCATCAGTTACTTTAGCTTCTTCTTTTTTAACTTTTAAGTTTTTATAATCACCTAGAGTAACTTCTGGTTTAGTTATAATAGTAAATTTAAATATAACATTTGTATCACTAATTCCAGTAACATCAACTTGAGGTTCAATAACTGGTATTAATTTTTCTTTATCTAAAGCCTTTTTATATGCAACACTTATACAAGCATCTATAGCATCAGCATATAATGATTCAATTCCAAAATGTTTTAAATAAATTTCTTTACTTGCCATTCCTTTTCTAAAACCATCAATTTTAACTTCTTTATTTTTCTTTTTGAATACGGCATCTAAAGAATCTACCCATTCTTTTTCTAATTTAATTTCAACTTCATGTACATTTTTCATAAAATACTTCCTTCCTAACTACTTTATTATAATATAATTACCTTCATTTTACAAGAAAATAAACCAATTTCCTAGAATCTAAGCTATTTTTTTAATTTTTATTATATAACCACCATTTGGGCTCGCAACTTCAACACTATCACCAATTTTATGTTTAAGCAAAGCAATTCCTAAAGGTGATTCATTTGATATTTTATTTTCAAATGGATCAGCTTCCATAGACCCAACAATTTTATATTCTTCTTCTTCACCATCATCATAGCTAATAGTAACTGTTGAACCCAAACTAACTTCATTCTTTTTTTTATTATCTATTATTTCAGCATGTTCAAGTTTATATTCTAATTCTTGAATCTTTGCTTCAATTATAGCTTGTTCATTTCTAGCAGCATCATAATCGGCATTTTCAGATAAATCTCCTAAAGCTCTTGCTTCTTTTAACGCTTTAATTACTTCTGGACGACGAACATTTTTAAGCTCATTCAATTCATTTTCAGCTTCTAAAAACCCTTCCGCAGTCATTATAAATGTATTTTCTTTTTTCATAAAAATCAATCTCCTTTTTTATTTCAATTTACAGTTCATAATCATACTATAAAACATCTAATTTGTCAAATACTTTTAACCTCATCATATCATTTACTTGTAGTTTATCATCCACATTCATTTTTATAATACTTTTTGGATGCCTACATACATCGATAACATTATCTTCATTATCATATATTGTATTAATTTGATAATCAAATGTTTCATGATTTGGTCCAAAAAATTGCACAATTTGTCCGCTCTCAAAGTAATTTCTTACCTCAATCGTAGCAACTTTAATTACTTCATCATAGTCTAACACTAATCCTAAAAAATCTTGATTTGATACTTCTGTTCTTCCATTCCAATATTCTTCATTTACTCCAGGTAATTTATCATAAAATTGCGGAGTTGATTCACGATTTGCACAACGATTTAATATTTTTAAATAATAATCTTCCATTTTTTTAGTTAAAGTATTATTTAAAGCCGCATCAATCATTCTTCTATAACTTAGTAAAACAGTAGATACATAATAAATTGAACGCATTCTACCTTCAATTTTAAAAGATGCAACACCTAAATCAATTTGATCTTTTATAAATGGTACCATATTTAAATCTTTAGGCATAATAGTTAAATTAGGTTTATCGTTTACTAAAAATTCCCAACGACATACTTGAGCACAACCACCACGATTAGAATCTCTATTAGTCATATAATTTGATAAAACACATTTACCACTAAAAGAAGTACAGATAGCACCATGAATAAACGTTTCGATTTCAATACCAGTTTTAGCAATATTAATTAAATCTTGACGAGATGCCTCACGTGCTAAAACCACTCTTGTAACACCTAACTTTTGCCAAAATTTAACTGCTCTACTATTTAGAGTACTAGCTTGTGTAGATAAACAAACATTCAAACCAAGATTAAAATCTTGACACATCTTAATAACTATTATATCACTTGCAATTATTCCATCAACTTTTATACTATCCAAATATTTCAAATATTCTTCTAAACCACTTAAATTTTCATCATGAAACACAATATTAACAGTTACATAAATCTTCTTACCTAGCCTATGAGCATAATTACTTGCTTCTTTTAATTCTTCTAAACTAAAATTCTTAGCATTAGCTCTTAAACTAAAATTTTGTCCACCGCAATAAATAGCATCTGCTCCATATAGGTAAGCAAACTTCATTTTTTCAAAATCACCAGCAGGTGCTAATAACTCAGGCATCTAAATCACCTACCTTATATACTGTTTTTTTATCTAAAAATATTCTACTACAATCTATATTACTTAAATCATTATTTAATACTTTTCTTATATTATTTATATCTAAAAGAATGGGATCATACCAGAAATATAAAACATTATCTAAATCAAGTAAACTAGTTCCGTCATAATATGGATAAGCATAAACTTTAGTTCCATAATCAGATTCTATTACTTTAAAAAATTTATTATTGATATGGCTATCTATTACTTTTTCTTTATCTAATTTATAATACATCTCATAATTATCTAATAAATTTCTTCTTGAAAACATAAGCCCTTTTAAACCAAATGTATATATTACTACTTTTTTATTAACATTTTTAACTATATTCCTAATTTCTTCTTCAGATAAATCACTAGAAACAACTATACTATCTACATATTCTAAATAACTATTAATTGAGCTAACATTATTACTTATATGATCTAATATTAATATCTTAGTTATATTCATATCCTTAACAATATCTAAAATACCTAAATCATCAAACATAATTCCTTTTACATCGCTCGATACTAAAATTTCTTCAAAATTATTTAATTCTTCATCATTTAATATTCTATTTACTAAGACAAAATCATCTATATCTTTTATATCAAAATACTCTTCATAACCTACGGAAAAAAATCTAAGAGGATAAACTAGTGTTACATCCTCTTTCTTTAAATTACTTATAAAATCTTTATTAGTTACAGTTACTAATTTATTCATGTTTCCATGTACTTACTGATAGTCCATCCCCAATATCATAAAACTCGGTATCAAACTCAGTATTACTTTTTAAAAATTCAATATAATTTTCGATTTTTTCCACTAGGCTTTTTAAATTGCCTTTATCTAACTTACTAGATTCACCAACATAACCATGAAATTTAATATTATCTGTTATAATGGTACCATTTGGATTTAAGAAATTTTTATACTTTTCAAAAAATTTAGTATATTGTCCTTTTGCTGCATCAATAAATATTAAATCATATCTTAAATCATCAGATAAATTTAACTCTAATGCATCTTGATAAACAACATTAATTTTCTTTTCCATGCCACATTTCTTCACATTTTTTAGGCATTCCATATATCTTACTTCATCTCTTTCAATTGTTGTAACTACACAATCTTGTGTACTAGATGCCATAAGTATTGCTGAATAACCAATTGCACTTCCTATTTCTAAAACATTTTTTATATTATTTTCTTTAATATATTTCATTATAAATGCAATAGATTTTTTTTCAATGATTGGTACATTTTTTTCGTTAGCATACCTTTCCATTTCTAATATTTGTTCTTTCAATTTAATTCACCTTTACTTTATATATCTTCTTACTAATTCATTAAAACCATCAATATCTTTAGCAAAATAAACCTTACCAGTATCTACATCTGCTACAAAATAAAGATAATCAGTATCTGCAGGTTCAAGTGCAGCCTTTATACTTCCAATAGATGGATTACAAATAGGTCCAACAGGAAGCCCAATAAATGTAGTAACTCTAGTATTATAAGGGTTTTCATCATTTAAGTCAACTTTTGTTAAAGTTTCCTTCATACTTTTTTGAACACCATAATAACTAGTTACATCCATTCCTAAACTCATATTTAATTCTAATCTTTTATTTATTACTTGAGTAACCATCTTTCTATCTTCATATTTATTTGCTTCTTTTTCAGCAATACTTGCTATTGTAAATATTTCATGAACACTATATTTACTTTTCTTTATTTCTTCTTTTAAAGGGCTTAACTTTTCATTTGTTACATTAAGAATTCTTCTTATCACTTGTTCAACCGTAGTTTCTTTATAAAATTCATATGTTTCAGGAAACAAATAACCTTCTAAGGCATAATAAATATCATCATCAAGTATATCGTTAGTTAAAAACCAATAATCGGCAATTAAGCCTTTCAAAAACGATTTATCATTTACCTTTTTTATTGCTTCATCAAAATCTATATTAGTTTCATCACTAATTAGCTTCATGTATTCTTTTAAAGTAACACCTTCTTTTAAAGTTATTTTAACACTTGGTTTAAATTCTTTAATAACATCACCACTATTTAAAGATTTAATAATATCTTGTGTTGACATATCTCTGCTAAACTCATATGATCCTGCTTGCAAGTTCTTATTACCAGAAATTACCAAATAAATTATTGCAGCATACTTGCTTCTAATAAGTTTTGCGTCTTTTAAATTATCAACAATTTTTTCTTTACCATCACCTTTTTTAACCGTAAATGTAATTACTTTATTACTCTTACTACTTGGTGTAAGTAATATAAAATAAGTTGCTATAAGTGCTATAATTATACCTAGAATAACACCCAAAACAATAAATAGTTTTTTATTTTTCATCTTTACCACAATCCTTTTTATTAATTAAATTTTGTACTTGTAAAAAAATATTATCAAGAATTTCTAGCTTCCTTTTATCTTTAATTGGTTTTAATACTTGTTTTCCATCTTCGTAACAATAACTTGATACATAACAAATTACATCTCCGAGCTTATTTATTTCATCTTTGGTATATATAATAAATTCTTCATCTTCCATTGTAATCTTTATAATGGTTTTATATTCTTTTTTATCTATATCTTCTTCTACTACTAACTTATTTTCCATAATTTTGCCTCTTTAAATAAGATTCTAATATCAAAACTGCTGATAATACATCTGTTTTATTTTGTTCATTAATTCTTTTTAATCCATTATTTTTCATAATATTAATCGCTTCAACTGTAGTTAATCTTTCATCTTCAAGTATTACTTCAACATTTGCACTTTCTAATATTTTCTTGAAATTTAAGCTTCTTTGTGCTGCAAAGCCTAAACTATTATCCATATTTTTAGGAAGTCCTAAGACTACTTTTGAAATATTTTTATCTTTTATTATTTCCATCAATTTATTTAATGCATCATTATAATCTTCTTTTTTAAATTTGATCAAAGTCAGTGGGCTTACTAAAGTATTGGTTTTATCACTAATGGCTACTCCAAGAGAAGTTGTCCCTAAATCAAGTCCTAAATATCTCATTAGCGCCCCATGTAGGCATTTAATATTGCCATTAATATTTCACTACGATCAAACTTACAAAGTTTAGCTCTCGAATGATTAAAAGTAGTTATATACTTTTCATCTCCACTTATTAAATAACCTACTAACTGATTCGTAGCATTATAACCTTTAAATTCCAACGCTTCAACTACTTCATTAATAGTCATAAGTATTAGTTCTTGTCTTAATTCTTTAACATTAAATACTGTTGTTTTGTAATCCATTTACTTCACCCACTATCAAATTAATTCTACCAAAAATATCAGTAAATTGCAATATAAAAGGATGAAGTAAATCTTCATCCAACATAGAGGTCTTAAGTACTCAATAAATGTTTATATTTTTAAAGAAAACTTTAATACTTAATATTGTAGGAACTATAAGACTATAATTTATATTATAGAAAGGTTTGTAAAAGAGTTAATGATTTATAAACAATTTTTCCTAAAACCTCTAAAAATAATACTAACAATTGAGTGTGAAATAATTGTGAAGAAAATGTGAAATGTTATTTTTTGTCGAATTTTTCACTATTATCTTTAAAAAAGTTATAATATATTTTCATATTTTCAAGTTCCCACCATTTTTTGGTAGAAACAGGCACACTATCTAAGTCATAAATCGTTGCACTATCTATCCCAAATATAAAAGGAGAATGTGTAGCAATAATAAATTGACAATTAAAAAATCGGGCTGATTCTTCTAAAAATTTAGCAAGTTTTAATTGCATTGAAGCTGACATACTATTTTCAGGTTCATCAAGTAAATATATTCCATTATCTTTAATTTCAGATATGAAATACATTAAAGCAGATTCACCATTTGATTGTTCAAAAACATCCTTATCAAGCATTCTTCTCCGAATAAAACCAGATGGTCCCAATCTTTTAGAATCTACTTCATTTTTAATACTTTGATAATCATTAATATCTCTAATCGAGGTCTTTTTACATTCAAAATATTCTTTTAACAAAGCTTCTCTTTGATTAAATCCTCGATTATTAATTCTTTTAACATTATAAATATAATCAAAAACATCATCACTTTTAATAATTTTTACTTCATCTGGAATTTCTAAAGAGGTTTCATACTTACAATAATCCACATAAGTTTGAAACATTTCTCCACCAGTAAAATTTAGTCCTTTAGCATTAAGCTTTTCTGCAATAATATTTAGTATTGTTGATTTACCAGAACCATTACCGCCATAAAGTATTGTAATATTTGTAAAATCTATTTTCTCTAATTTTTTATCAGTAAAAATTCTAAAAGGGTATTGATTATGAAAATAATTTCTTCGTTCATTAATCAATATGCCATTTTCAAATTCTTCACTAAGCAGATTAAATTCTTTTAAATAAACCATTATTACCACCTAAACATATAATATCATAAGTATAAACAAATAGCAAACGTTTATTTGTATTTTTTATTCATAAATAATATTGTTTAAATATTTTTCAATTACCACTTTACTTGGTTTATACATATTTTCAGGTAAATTATCAATATCAAACCATTTCCACTCCAAAATAGTTTCTGGTTCCATAGCTTTAATCTCACCTTCATAGCAATTGACTAAAAATCCTGCCGTAACATAATGAGCTGTATCAGTCATATCATCAGATACACATATTAGTTTTAAGTCTTTGGCAATTAAACTAGTTTCTTCTTCCAATTCTCTTTTAGCAGCATCAACTAACTTTTCCATAAATTCAACTTTACCACCAGGCATAGTCCATGTACCTTCTCCCTTTAGTTCGCTTGAAGCTTTCACTTTATCAGGATTACGAAGGCCAAGTAACACCTTATTATCCTTTAATATCATAACACCAACACCTAATCCAGGTTTCATAAAATCATCTCCATTTATAATATAACACAAAAAGGAAAAAAACAAAATTTTAATTTCGAGTTCGTACTAACCTCAATCTTTCACCATTTACTAAAGGGTTCAAATCTCTAATCTTAACATTAGACACCTTTACATCTTCAATATCTTCTTTTTTCTTAGTTTTAAATTCCATAATCAACTCTTTTAAATACAAATCACTAGATTCTTCAAGTATATTAAATAATTCTTTTTCGTTTAGCTTATACAAATCATCATAACAAATAATGTTCATATCAATTGCATATTTAGTTATTTTAGCGAGTAGTTCCATCATATAGAAATCTTCTTTTGAATGACAATAAGAATCTATACTTTCGCTTACCTTTAGCACCAATTTAGCAACTTCTAAAGAATTAAACCCAATTTCTAATTCTTCATTTTCATTTTTAAACAGCCTCATCGCCATAACTATGTTTTTAATATCATTTTTGGAAATATTTTTAGTCCAACCAATACCAGTTAAAACAACTCCATCAATTCTATCTGCACACGCTTTTGGCCTATCATTATCAACTATACTATATTTTTTAAAATCAACAATATCCTCTAAATATATACCATCTTCTTCTAAACAATGGCATAACCAAATATCATTTTCTATAACAAAATCAGTATATTCTTCTGTAGTTTCTTGTTTTTCATGATCTTTATTCATATAATCAATAACATGAGAAAAACATGGTGTTGCTATATCATGAAATAATCCTGCTATTGTAGCTTTTTTATCATGAGTTAGTTTATATACAATCAAAGCAACAGTTAAAGAATGATCATATCTACTTATATATTCTCTAAAATCATAAATATCTTTCGAAGCATAATCCATACCACAAAAGTAACCTACATCTTTAAGCCTAATTAATGATGGACAGTTTAAATATTTTATAATAAAATCTGGCATATCAGAAAAACCTAATAACTCTAAATAATACTTTAACATTACAAAACCTCCACTTGCATAACTCTTTCGAATATTATATCAGCATACATAATATTAATCAACTAAATGTCAAAAAATCTTTTCAACATTATTATAATTTTTATTACTTTCTTTCCATCTTTTAATACATCTATTGTAACAATTATATATACTTATTCTTATTACAATATTTATAATATAACAAAAAAGAAAAAAACTCAAAATTTTAATTTGAGTTTAAGTAATTTACTTATTCTTCGTCCTTCAATCCTTTTTTAATACCTTTTGCAACAGTACCTGCAGCTTCTCCAACAGATGGTGCCATTTTTTCAATAGTTTCTTGTTTAACAGGCATTTCTTGTTGAGTATTAAACGCTTTTATTTCTCGTTTATAAGCCGTTCCAAATAACATAGCAGGAAGCATTACACTAAAGACAAACGAAAAGAAAAATAATAACACTTTTTTACTTTCAGCATCACTTCTGATTTCGCTATTTTTCCACCAATTTGGATCTGCTAAAGCCGAATTATTATCAGGAATTTTTACTATGATAGCCAAAATTAATAATATAATACCAACAGCAAGTGAAATAAATCCTAAAGTAATTAATAGTTTTTTTATCTTTTGATACTTTTCTTCACTTAAATATTCATTTTTATTCACGATAGCAACTCCTTTCTAGTTAGTAATATACCATAAATTCCAATAAAAAGCAAATACCTCAATCATTTTTTAATAGATAACTTAACTAGCAAAAAAATTTTCAAAAGTTTCTAAAAATTTATTTAACGACTAATACTTTGCACATATTTTTTAGTATTTATTCAAAAGATAATAACCATTTTCACAAGTAATTGCATCAATACCACAAAATAGACAGATTAAAAAAATATAGAAAATGATGTAAAAAATATATAAACCAAAAAAAAGCAGTGATTTTTTCACTGTTTTTTTACTTGAATCTTTCTATTACTTTTATAGTTTCATAACAAATTAAAGATTCATCTGTAAACTCTTCATTATATATCTTACCATCTTCTATAAAATCTTTTTTCATACTATTTTTATATTCTTTAAAACTTTTAAAACCAGTTAATTTATAATTTACCATATCTTCACTTAAGTCTTTAAATTTAATTACTTTTTCATCTACAACTTGTACGATTCCTAAATATTTGCCATCATAAGAAACTAAATATTTTATACCCTTTACTGCTGGCAAGAAAGAATATTTTACACTTATTTTATAATTCTTTTCTCCATTTATTATAGCGTTAGCTATATTTTCATTATTAAAATCCAAATGACGATCAGAAGAGAATTCTAAAACCTTTGGATTTGAATATCTTTCCAAATATTCTTCACGTTCTAATTTTTTCCATCTTTTTGAATAAGTCATCATAAAAATTCTGTCTTTAATATTCTTATGTTTTTTATTATAAATAATATCCCATTTTTCATCTAGCAATTTTCTTTCTTTACTTTCTTTAATATCCTTTAACCCAATTAAAAGCAAATAATTTTTAATATCCTTTATATAAGATAATTCTTGTTTACTATATTCATCCAAAAATTCATCAGGAACAGAGAATGTTTCCGGATAATCATATAAAGCCTTGACAACTTCCTCAAAACTATGACAATGATTAACCATCAATCTATATTTTATTGTTTGGGTAGGAAACTCTCTTCCATAAAGTTTTGCTTTATAATGATATGTAACCCCAGTTCTTGCAACTTCACCAATAGAATAAACTAAACTTGGCTCCACACAATAACATTTATAATCTTTAGAATATCTCACCCACTCAAAGGTTTGTCTTTTCTTATTCCAAAAAGGATATGGTAAATTACAAGACTTTATTTTCTTATATCTTTTATTTTCCTTAATGGTAAAAAAATAATATTTAACTTTATCAAATAATCCCATACAAATTCTCCCTTTATATTTTTTATATACAATAAAGCCCGAATTATTCATTCGAGCTTAATTTCAATATTGGTGCAAGCGAAGGGACTTGAACCCCCACGGAATATTCCACTAGATCCTAAGTCTAGCGCGTCTACCAGTTCCGCCACGCTTGCCTAAAATGGTGGACCTCATAGGACTCGAACCTATGACAACTCGGTTATGAGCCGAGGGCTCTAACCAACTGAGCTAGAGGTCCATGACAATATTAATATTATCACAAAATTTTTATTCTGACAAGTATTTTTTAATAAAAAACACAAAAAACTTAAGCAACCCCCGAAGCTTAAGTTTTATAAACAATTATTTATCTTGTAACATATTAAGTAAATCAATCTTAAACATATCTTTTGAAGCATTAGCTTTAGAAATCATAATTCCTTTATAAGTTGTAAGTTCAGATCTATGACCTTCTAATAAAATATCAGATGGTGTAATAGTTTCCAAAACAACAACTTCGTCTTTTTTATGAACAGTATAAACTAATTTAACTTCGCCATGAATTTGAGCAAACATCTTATCACTTGGTAATTTAAGTTCATAAGTTTCAGTACCATTTTTTTTATTTACTGAAATTAATTCCCCAACAAAGTTACCATTTCTTAAAGCAGGATAATAATCAAAATTCAATTTCTTAAACGCTAACATATTATACTTCTTTAACGCTCTTTCTAGTTTTTTAAATTCATTTTCACAGACGTATTCTAAAACATATCCTTTCATTTTTCCATACCCCCTAATTACTCGAACAATTACATTATACCACAAACTACATTTTTTGTCAAATTTGTGTAAATTTATCATATTGTTCATAGTATTTCCACATTGGAGCTAAATTATAACATAATCGACAACGCTTGTCAAATTTTTCTTTCAAAACTACAAAAGACAGACTGGTTTTTCCTTGATTTATCTAAAATAAACTAAGTTGAGCAGATTCAGGCATTCCTTCAAAAACACCTAATTCCTTTAAAGCATTGATAGTAGTTTGATTAACTTTTCCACGATTTTGGAAGTCTTCAACACAATAAAACGGTTTCTTTTCTCTTTCTTCAATTATTTTATTTGCAACGTTTTCTCCTAAACCATCTAATGCCATAAAAGGTAAATATAAGCATTTATTTTCTTCATCAATATAGAATGTTTTAGCTAATGACTTAGTAATATCAATATTCTTAAATGAAAAACCTCGAGCAAGCATTTCTAAAGCAACTGCTAGTGTATCACCCACTGCAGACTCTTTCGCAGATGCGCCAAAGCCTTTTTCCTTTATTTCAATAAGTCTGCGTTTTATTCCATCATATCCTTTAAGCATTGCATTAACATCAAAGTCACTTCTTCTAATACTAAAATAAGCTGAATAATAATATAAAGGATAATAAACTTTAAACCATGCAACACGATATGCCATCATAACATAAGCACAAGCGTGAGCTTTTGGAAACATGTACTCTATTTTTCTACAGCATTCAATGAACCATTCTGGTACACTAAATTCTCTCATATATGCAACATGTTCATTCCAAGTCTCGGGTTCTTTTTTGGCTTTTCCTTTACGAACAAACTCAGATATCTTGAAGGCTCTAGATGGATCAAGTCCATAGTTAATTAAACTAACCATAATATCATCACGACAACCTACAACTTCATTAAATGATGCAACATTATTAACAATCAAATCACGCACATTACCTTGCCATACATTGGTACCATGTGATAAACCTGCAATCTTAACTAAATCTGCAAAATGAGTTGGTTTAATCTCCAAAAGCATATTAATAGCAAAGTTTGTACCAAACTCAGGAATACCAAGTGTACCAGTTTTACACAATATTTGTTCTTCCGTTACCCCAAGTGCCTTCGGTGATGTAAATAAACTAATAATATTTTTATCATCAAAAGGTATTTCATTTTTGATATCAATACCTGTAGTATCTCCTAGATATCTAAGCATTGTTGGATCATCGTGTCCAAGTATATCAAGTTTTAAAACATTATCATGAATAGCATGGAAATCAAAATGTGTTGTATACCATGTACTATCAGGTTCATCCGCTGGATATTGATATGGTGTAAAATCAAATACATCCATATACTGAGGAATAACAATAATACCTCCGGGATGTTGACCTGTTGTTCTTTTTACTCCCGTACACCCAATAGAAATTCTTTCGATTTCCGTATTATTTAAAATAATACCTTTATCTTCACAATATGCTTTTACATAACCAAATGCAGTTTTTTCAGCAACTGTTGAAATAGTTCCTGCACGATAAGCATGATCTTCACCAAATAATACCTTTACATGGTTATGAGCATCAGCTTGATTATCCCCTGAAAAATTAAGGTCGATGTCTGGAACTTTTTCAGCTTTAAATCCCAAGAATGTTGCAAATGGCATATCTTGTCCTTCTTTTTTTAGTTTTGTACCACATTTACAAGTCCTATCAGGCATATCATAACCTGACGGATAAAGGCTTGCCAGACTCTCACCAGCTTCGTCTTCAAAATAAGATTTCTTACAATTTGGACAAACATAATGTGGAGGAAGTCCATTAACTTCAGTTATTCCCATCATCGTAGCAACTAAGCTTGAACCAACAGATCCACGAGAACCTACAAAATATCCATCTTCATTTGATTTTTTAACCAATTTTTCAGCAATTAGATAAATAACATCATACCCACCACCAATGATACCTGCAAGTTCCGCTTCCAACCTTTCTTCAATATTTTTAGGAAGGGGATTACCATATATTTCATGTGCTTTATTATAAACCATTTCTTTAGTTACTTCTGCACTATTTTCCAAAACTGGGGTATACAATTTATCTCTAATTATTTGTAAATGTTCAACCATATCAGCAATTTTATTTGTGTTTGTAATAACTATTTCTTTAGCTAAATCTTCACCTAGAAATGAAAATGCATCAAGCATTTCCTCAGTAGTCATAAAATACATATTAGGTAGTTCAATCCCTTCTCTATTTAAAGGATGAATTTTACCATTAGTTTTTTGATGAACAATGACTTTACGATAAATTAAATCTTCCGGTCTTAAATTATGAACATCCCCGGTTGCACAAACTAGTTTTCCTATACTTTTAGCAAGTTTAACTAATCTTGAAACGTAACCATTATATTCCATTACACTATGAAATTTTTTATCTTCTCCAATTAAATGTGAACAAACAGAAGCTGGTTGAACCTCAATATAATCATAAAAATTCATTAAATCTTTTAAGTCATCATCACTCATACCGTAGCCCTTATCAAAAACTTCACCATTAACACAACCACTACCAACGATTAACCCATCACGCAAACTTATCAAATCAGTCCGAGGAATCTTAGCATCTTTACCCTTAAATAAGTATTTTGTATTAGCTAAACTAATTATCTTAAATAAGTTTTTTAATCCCACAGGGTTTTTAGCAATTACAGTTAAATGAAAAGGTCTAGCAAATTTAATAGCATTTTCTTTATCTGCTAAAGTTTCTAAATCTATCGTGGTATTAATATTTTGACGCTTTAATTCATATAGCATTTTATAAAAACATTTACTAGTTCCTTCGCAGTCATAATCTGCTCTATGATGTTTATCTTCATCCCATTCAACTTCTAGATTTTTAACCAAAGTAGATAACTTATGATTTCTCCATGTTGGATACATGTTTCTAGCAAGTCCCATAGTGTCTACAACCGTATTATTAAATTCGCCTAGATTATATTTTTTACATGCACTTGCTACAAAAGAAATATCAAATTGAGCATTATGAGCAACTAAAGGCAAATCTCCGCAAAATTCTAAAAACCTTTTGGTTACATTTTCTTCTGAATCTTTTCCCACTAACATTTCATCAGTAATATTAGTAAGTTCTGTTATAATCTTAGGTAAAGGTGTTGGACAAGCAATTAACTCATCAAACCTATCAATAATTTCATCATTTTTTACTTTAACTGCCCCGATTTCAATCATTTGATCAACACCACTATTTAACCCCGTAGTTTCAGTATCATACACAACATATTCTTGGTCAAACAAAGGATATTCTTTATTTTTAAAAACTATATTAGACTCAACATCAACAACATTAAGTTCTGCTCCGTATAAGGCTTTAAATTTATCAGCATCCTCTTTACCCTTATTAGCTTTTTGCAAAGCGTTATATATATCTGGATAAGCCTGTAATGAATTATGATCGGTTACAGCAACGGCTTTATGTCCAAGTTTCATAGCAAATTTAGCAAGACCTGCAGTTGGAACTACACCATCCATCATACTCATCATTGTATGAGCATGAAGTTCCACTCTTTTTTCTTTACAATCATCTTTAACACTTACATCCTTAGATGGAATTATTTCAATATTTCTTGCATTAATAACCATTTGATGTAAATATTCATCCATTTCCATATGTCCATGAACTCTATACCAAGAGCCTACATTTAGCTTTTTATTTAAATGAGCAAACTCTTCTTCATTAAACCTAACCAGTTTCATTAAATAACTATCAGTTTTATCACTAACTTTCATATTCATGATAAATACTGGGCCTTTTTTTCCTTGCCTTTCTGTCACTTCTTTTTGAAATATATATACTTCCACAATAATATTTTTCATTTCTCCCAAAATATTATTTAATTTTATTACATCGCCATCTTTATGTACTCCTAAAATAATGGGACTTTCTTCTTCTTTCTTAGATGATACACTTTGTTTTTCTAATTCTATTTCTTCTTGAATATTTTTTCTTTCATCTTCACTTATATTTACTTCAATATTAAAATTACCTAATCCATATCTATTTAAATTATTAAGGATTCCTTTTGATTCATGTAATAAATCACTTCTTTCAAAATCATTTAATACATGAAAATATATAGTATTATCTATTACTTCAATACTACTTTTTTTAACACTTATTAAAGATGGTCTTTTTAATATAATATCATTTATCAAATAATCTAAATATGATATTATATCTTCATTTGTTACTTCATCATAACTAATATTTATATCACAGTTTTTTTCTCCATTTATTCCATTCATAGCACACAAAAACAATCTATTTACACTACCAACTGGCAACACATTTTTATTTTTTATATATACTAAAAATTTATTTTCCCCTTTTTTAAAAACAACTCTATCTAATAATGCTTCATTAAATGCATCATCATTAAAAGAAATACTCTTAAAAAATCTATTTAATTCTTCGCTCATCTAAACCACCTTCTTTATATTATTAACAATTATACTCACTTTGTCAAATCTTTTTGAAACACTTCCCATTATTTCCACAAGATCACCTTCATGGATATTATTTATTATTTCATATTTATTTGGAAAAACAGTAAAATCTCCAGACTTAGTTTCATCACTACATAACATAAATGCCATATCTTCATTCTTTTTAGTCTTAATACTTCTAATTTTATCTACCAAAACTATACATTTTACATTTTTAAATAATTTTTTTTCTATTTCACATAACTTAACTGCATTTTTATATTTACTTGAAGGATGATTACTAATAAGCATACCATATGCTTCCAATTCATCATTTCTAAGATCTACTTCATCATACTCATTTACTTCAATTAATACTGGTTTTTTTATTATATCAGTTCCATCACTTAAATTAGCATAATTCATAATACTTTCCATATTTTCTATTAAAGTATGACGATTAATCATAAATGTATCAAACAAGCCTGCTTTAACTAACTTTTTAAATATATCTTCATTTATAAAATCCCTAGTTTTATATGCAAAATCAAATATATCTTTAAATCCAATATCTCTTACTTCAATTATTTTTTTAGCAACATCTTCATTAATTCCTTTTACTTGAATAAATGGCATCATAACATCTTTATTTCTTACATAAAATCCATTTTTACTTAAATTTATATCAGGCTTAATTATTCTAAAACCTTTACTTTTCAAAAAACTAATTGAGTCTCTAATTTTATCACTATCTTTACCATTAATCATTTCTATAATAAAATATTCTGGGTATTTAAATTTTAAATAAGCCATTTGATAAGCAATATATGCATAAGCAACTGAATGAGATTTATTAAAGCCATAATTTGCAAATTTAACAATTAAATCATATATTTTTAAAACTACATCTAGTTTATAACCTCTTTTTAATGACTTATTTATAAACTTTTCTTTTTCTTCATTGATAATATTTTCTTTTTTCTTAGATATAGCTCTTCTTATTAAGTCTGCTTCTGCAAGAGTATAGCCAGCTACAACTCTAAGTATTGCCATAATCTGTTCTTGATAGATTATAATACCATATGTTTCTTTTAAGATAACAGCAAGTGTTTTATCAATACAATCTACCTTTTTTTTACCTTTTTTTCTAAGTACATATGTATCAACTTCATCAATAGCACCAGGTCTACCCAAAGCAATACCTGCCACTAAATCTTGAAAGCATGTTGGTTCAATTTTTTTTATAACGCTTCTAAGTAAAGGTGTTTCAAATTGAAAGATTCCTTCAGTTTTTCCAGAAGAAAATATTTTATATACCTCTTTATCATCTAAGCTAATATTTTTAAGTTTATCATGCCCAATTACATCAAGAATATTAGCAATTGTACTTAAATTTTTAACAGCCAAAAAATCCATCTTAAGTAAACCAATACTTTCCATATAATCCATTGTACAGCCTGTAATTAAAGTATTATTTTCACAATGAATTGGTATTATTTCATCTAGCTTCTCACTTGATATTACAACACCAGCAGCATGAGTAGAAGTATTTTTCTTAAGACCTTCAAGATGCATCGAAATAACATACAAATTTTTTATTTCTTTATAATTATTAATATATTTTTTTACAATTTCATTTTTTAAATTATCTTTTAAACTTAAACTTCCATTAATACTTTTAATAAAACTATCTAATAAATTATTACTTATATTTAACATTTTACCTACTTCTCTTAATACTAATTTACTTTTAAAAGTTGTAAAAGTTAAACCTAAAGCAACATTACTCATTCCATATTTACTTCTTACATAATCTATTACTTGTTCTCTTTTATAAGCATCAAAATCTATATCAATATCAGGCATTGTAATTCTCTCTGGATTTAAGAATCTTTCAAACATCAACCCAAAACTAATTGGATCAATCTCTGTTATGCCTATTGAATAACTTACCAAAGACCCTGCCGCAGATCCTCTGCCTGGTCCCACTAAAATATTATTTTTTTTAGCATACAAAACATAATCATAAACAATTAAAAAATAATCTACAAACCCCATTTTATTTATTACATCAAGCTCATATTTTAATCTATCAACATATTCTTTACTTACTTTGCCATTTAATCTTTTATTTAAGCCTTTAACACAAAGATTTTTAAGCAATTCATAAGAATTATCACTATACTTAGGTATATATCTTTTATCTAAAGGTATTTCTATATTAATCAAATTAACTATTTTTTCAATATTTTCATCACTAACATCATCACAATAGCAACAATCACTATTTACTTCAATATTATCTTTTCTTAATATATCTAAATACTTTAAATAACTTACTTCTTCTTTTTTTAAAACTTTTAAATCTTTAAAAAACACAATATTTTTAGTGATAGCCAAAGCATTAATTTTTTCATATTGAGTTTTATACCCAATAAAAATTACATCAAAACAACTAAATTCATTATATAATTCTTTACTTTCATATGGTAATATCACTAATATGTTTTTACAAAATTCTTTTATATTCAAAACATTTAATTCATTCTTTTCCTTCAAAGTATGTATTTTTAATAAATTTTTATATCCTTCATAATTAATAGCATATAAACATACTTCTAAGTTATTTAATTTAATACTTAATCCAATAATGGGTTTTATATTATTTTTTTTGCAACTAAAATAAAAGTCTAGCACTCCGTATAAATTTTCATCACATATACCACATGCATTAATTTTATTATCACACAAAAAACTAATTAAGTCAGGCATCTTAATTAAGCTTTTTAATAATGTATAATCTGTTGTTACTTTTAATGGTATATGCATAATTTACTCCCTAATAATATTTTATCACAATAACAAAGTTAATTAAAGAAAAATAAAGTACATTTTTAAAAGCACTTTATTTTACACAAAACAATTTAATTCTAGTAAGAAATTGTAATTGGCTGTTGTCTAGGTATTCCAGAACCACCAAGATATTTAACATTTGAAGAAAGATAAAAGACTGGTCGAATAGAAAAAGTTGAATCATCCGGAGCAACATTTTCTCTAATACCTCCAGCAGCATTAATATAATATTTTTCTGATAAATTTAAAGATGAAATTGTCCATTCATTCTTTTTTAAATACATCCAATTGTTTTTTGTTGCTAGAGCATCATTATAATCACTCATCGATAACGTCCATGCCTTAGACAGAGCTGCAAATCCATAGTCGCTTACATACATTAATCCAATTTTTGCACTATATGTTGTAGTATCTGTTGGTTTTATAACCTCATTTTGATACGTATCATATGGATTACTATGCAATATATGATTTATATTTTCTCCAACTTTCCAGACAGTGGTATCAATATTATTTTTTAAATCACCAAGTTGATTTAAATATGTGTCATTCAAATAAGCATTTACACTCGATTGAGCCCAAGTGCCTGTAGCGCTATTATTCCAAGGCATATTGTCAATCGTTGCAAGACTTATAAGCTTTACTCTTCCATTTATTACTCCGATTATTCTATAATAATTTTTATTAATTAAAATATAATTCAATGGACTTGAACCAGAAAATCTATATGAATTATCATTCGCACCATTTGTTAAATTTGCATCGTGATGATAGATACCTGACACTGATGGTAAACTTTTATTTGCATAAGCAATAATGCAATCAGCCAAAAGATCACCAGATGTACAAACTTTAGATAAACTAGTTGGAATTTCGTCTTTTTGTATAATTAATTCTGCATTAAAATTTTTACCAGCATTTTCTGCTTGATTAAAATTATAATTGACAAATGTTACTGTTACATTCCATGTTTCTTCGGTTGTTGATGCTGTAGTAATTTCTCTATTATTTAAAATGGTTATTAATCCGTTTTTATTTGTTATATCAAATCCAGATATTGTATTTCCTTTACCATCTGTCACTGTTTTGTATGTCAAACCTATTACACTTGTTAATTCTGTATTATTTCCATCTTTTATTGTTAAAAGTATTTCTGGTGTATCTTTGTTTTGACTATATACAAAGGTATTATCCGATATATTTAAATATAGATAGTATTTATTCGTAGCACTATTTGTTTTATTATTTGCTGTTAATATTGCTTTTGCATATGTACTTCCGGTTTGATTTCCTTTTCCACTTGCAAAGTTTTCTTGATTTAAGTTAATACTTAATGGGTTTCCAATTGCAAAATTAAATGTATCAACAGTATTTGCATTTATTTTAATATCAGTTTGAGCACCTTCTCCAGTTTGAGCTTGAAAATATGCATATGTAGCGCCCACTAAAATAGCTGCTAAAGCTACTATAGAAACTATTGATATAATCTTTGCCTTTTTACTATCCATATTGCTACCATCCTTACTATATTAGTATACTAAATATTTATACAACAAGTCAATATTTTTAAAATAAAAAAGAAACAAAATATTGTTTCTAATTTCTATTTTATATTTTCTACGATCTCTTTAAAATTTAATGAATTACTAGCTTTAACTAATATATTATCATCAGTTTTCTTAATAGAATTTATAAAATTAATAGCATCTGTATTATTATTAAAATGATAACTATTATCTTTATTAAATCCTTCTTCTATAGCACCTTCATTAATATAATCTGAATCTTCTCCAACTGTAACTAAGATATCTATTTTTTCTTTTTCTATTAAATTACCAATTTTCTTATGTAACTCTTCTGTATAATCTCCAAGTTCTCTCATTGTACCTAAAACAGCAATATTTCTGCCATTTAAAGAACCCAAATACTTAATAGCATAACTCATAGAATCAAAATTAGCATTATATGAGTCATCTATTACTATAATACCATTATTATTTATAACACTCATTCTATTACTACTTAATTCAAAATTAAGAATACCAGCCTTTATATCTTCATCATTAACTTTAAAATATTTTCCCACCGCTATAGATGCTAAAGCATTATAGATAAAATGTTCTCCACCAACTGGAACTTTATATATTACATCATCACATGAAAATGTCGACCACCATTCATTTTTTTCAATAATATTTGCCATATAATCTGATTTTTCATTTATACCAATAGTAATAATGTTATATTTATCTTTATTATTTAAAAACCATTCATGTAATAAGTCGTTATCGTTATTAATAACTAAAGCCCCTTTAGGATTTAATCCTTCAAGAATCTCAAGTTTTGCCTTTAAAATATTTTCACGACTACCAAGATTACCAATATGGGCAGTACCAACATTAGTTATAACAGCGATATCAGGTTTAGCAATATTAGTTAAATAAGATATTTCCCCAAGATGATTCATCCCCATTTCAAGTACTAACATTTCATTATCATTTTCTAAAGATAATATACTTAAAGGTAATCCAATATGATTATTTTGATTTCCAACAGTTTTATGTGTTTTATATTTTTCTTTTAAAACACTATAAATCATATCTTTAGTACTAGTTTTACCAGCACTACCTGTAACTGCCACAACCGGACTATAAAAAAGACTTCTTTTATACTTAGCTAAATTTCCTAAAGCTTTTTTTGTATCGTCAACAACTATTATAGATTTATTGTTATTTTTTATATAATCCATTATTTCATCATTTATTATAAAATTTTCAAGTATTACAAGACTAGCACCTTTATTAAAAGCATCCATATAAAACAAATTTCCATCATTTTTATCACCTTTAATACCAATATAACAATCATTTTCACATACTTTTCTTGTATCAATAGTTATTTTGTTAATATTTACATCAATTTCATTAAAAATAGATAGATATTTAACATTTTCATAAATATCTAATGTTCTCATTATTTCACTACCTTTCATATTTTAATTATAACTTATTTAAATAATTTTGTATATACTTCATTAAAATTACTAACAGGAATAACTTCCATATTATTTAAAATAAGTTTAGGAACATTTTCTAAATCTTCACTATTGCTTTTAGGCATATACACTACTTTGATATTTTTATTATATGCAGCAATAAGTTTTTCTTTGAGTCCACCGATTTTTAAAATACTTCCATTTAAAGATACTTCACCCGTAAATGCAACATCACTAGGTACCTTTTTATTTTCTTTTAAGCTACATAAAGCTACACTTAAAGCAATACCAGCAGATGGTCCATCTTTTTTAGAAGATGCATCTAAGAAATGCACATGTATATCTTCATTATGAAAACTATATTTATATTTAAGTTTAAGCATAGTTAAAACAACACTAATACTTTCTTTTAATATATTACCTGCATTACCTGTAATAGTCAATTTATCATTTCCTTTACATGTTACAACTTCTATTTTAGATAAAGTTCCACCACTATTACTTACAGCCAATGTATTAACAACGCCATTTTCTTCTTCCATAACTAAATTACTTGTATATTTAGGATTACCTAGTAATCTTACTACTCTTTCTTCATTTAATACTTTTACATTATTAATAGTTATTTTTCTAGCTAAAGAAGAAAGAACTCTTTCTAAATCTCTAACTCCAGCTTCTTCAGTATAATTATTTATTATAAAATATAATAATTCATCACTAAATTTTAATTTATTATCATAAACCATATTATCTAATAAAATATTAGGTAACATATAGTTTTTAGCTATATCTTTTTTTTCAAAAACAGTATAACTATGAAGTTCAATTAATTCTACTCTATCTAAAATAGGTTTAGGTATATCACTTACATTATTAGCAGTTAAAATAAATAATACTCCACTCAAATCAAAAGGTTCTTCAATATAATTATCTGTAAATATTTTATTTTGATTCGGATCTAAAATTTCTAATAATGTTGAAGCAGGATCTCCTTTATAATCTTTAACCATTTTATCTACTTCATCAATTAATATTAAAGGATTATTACTTCCGCATTTATTTAATCCTTGAATAATTTTACCTGGAGCAGATGCTAAATATGTTCTTCTTGAACCCACCAATTCAGTTGAATCATTTAAGCCACCAACACTAATTTTATAAAAATCACGATTTAAAGCCTTAGCAATAGACATAGCAATCGTGGTTTTACCAACACCTGGAGGACCTACTAAACATATAATTGGACTTTGAATATTTCTATTTAAATTTTTAATAGCAACATATTCACTAATCCTAGTTTTTATTTCATCCATTCCAAAATGAGATTTATTTAACTCTTTATATACTTCATCAAAATTAGCATTTTCTTTTCTAGTTTTATTCCATGGTAAATGTAATACCCAATCTAAATAATTATGCATCACACTAACTTCTAGGGCATCATCGCTCATAATTTCATATTTATCTATTTCATGACTAAAATGATCTTTAATTTTTTTATCAATTTTTAATTTATCAAGAACTTTTCTATACTCTATTACTTCTTCTTTTTTCCAAGAATCTTCACCAAGTTCTTGTTTTAAAACTTTCATTTTTTCCTTCAAAATAAATTTTCTTTGATCATTTTGTAAAGATTCATCAATTTTTTCTTCTAATTCGTTATCAATTTCTATCCCTTTAATTTCTTCATTCATATCTTTAATTAAAGCTTTAGCTCTTTTAATGGGATTAATTTCTTGCATATATTCAAGTTTCTTACCAATATTAAACGGTAAAAAAGATGTAATTGCATCAGTTATTTTATTTAAATCTTTATTATTGCTTACAAAATTTAATATATCATTAGATATTCCTTTGGATATATTTATATATTTTTTTAAAGTATCCACCAGTTTTTTTAATATAGCATTTTCTTCATCTTCCACTAAAGCTGGTAAATCAATATACATAACTTCGCTATACAAAACTTCATTATTTTTTTCTTGATAATATTTATTAACTGCTACTCTTTTAAGGCCTCTTAATTTTATTTCAATAACACCATCATTATCTATTTTATTTTTTATTTTAGCAATAACACCAACTTTAGGTAAATCATCAACGCTTGGTTCTTCTTCTAAAAGATCCATCGGAGCAACTACTAATATTTCACTTTTAAAGTTACTACTAGCATCATTTATTGCTTTACCACTTATTACATTATTAAGTTCAAGTTTAATTTCTTGATTAGGAAGTATTACTAAATTTTTAAGTAAAATAACAGGTATATTAAACATAAAATGAACACCTCCAAAGCTCAGAAATTATTATATCGTCAGAACTTGATTTTGTAAAGATAAAATCACAATTATTTTATTTATTCATACAATACATTGTGAATATAAAGGAGTATTTATGATTAATTGGTATATGAATTTAAATTATCCTATCCAAGCTTTAATTGCATCATTATTTACATGGGGTATAACATCTCTTGGAGCTGCGGTAGTATTCTTATTTAAAAAAGTAAATAAAAATACCATGGATGCAATGCTTGGATTATCAGCAGGCGTTATGCTTGCAGCAACATTCTGGAGTTTGCTTTCTCCAGCCTTAGAAATGGCAGAAAATCTCAAATTAATTTCATGGTTAATAGTTTCTCTTGGGGTATTATCCGGAGGTCTTCTTCTATTTTGTGGCGACAAAATTTTTGATAGAATTACCAAAAAGAAAACTAACTCACATAGTATAAAAAGAAGTCTAATGTTAATTTTTTCCATTACGCTTCATAACATACCTGAAGGAATGGCTATCGGGGTAGCTTTTGGATCAGTATTTTATAATTTGGAAGGAGCAACACTTGCTGCAGCTGTTATGTTAGCAATCGGTATAGGTATTCAAAATTTCCCTGAAGGTTCTGCGGTTTCGCTACCTTTAAGACGAGAAGGAATGAGTCCTAAAAAAGCCTTTTTCTTTGGTATGCTAAGTGGCATTGTTGAACCAATATCAGCAGTAGTTGGTGCTGTATTAGTAATAAAGGTTCAAGTATTATTACCAATATTACTTTCATTTGCGGGTGGTGCAATGATTTATGTTGTTGTTCAAGAACTAATTCCAGAAAGTCAAACAAACAAGAAAAAAGACCTCATGGCCTTATTTACAATTCTTGGATTTTTACTTATGATGATATTTGATGTTTCACTAGGATAGCATAAGCTATTCTTTTTTATACTTCTAATAAAAATTTATTTTTTCTAAGTAATTCATAAGCAGGTTTTAGAATCATTTCATATCTTTTGCTTAAAATAATTTTATAAAAATTCTTTCTTACACCACTAATATATGGGGTATTATCAATTATTTCATCTACCTTTTTCATATCTATTCTTGGGAAAATTTCAAACAAAGCTCGATTACAATCAACATTTTCAAAAGAATTAATATAAAAATATGGCGATAATTTAAAAGTCTTTTTCAAAGCAGAATTTGGAAAAGTAAATACTCTTTTTTCAAGTTCTTTTTCATTATCTAATATGTTTTTAATATTTTCATCATCAATTTTTGGATATAAACAAGATGCACAATCAAATATTGGTGCTATTAAAACCTGATTAGTTTTATTATCTACAAGAAAACCCCAATTACCATTATGTCTATCAAAATTACCTACAAAAGAATCTACAATAAACATTTGCCAAAAGAATTCTTTTAGTTTTACTTTATCATACAAATTTTGTTCTAATATAACGCCAAGTACTTCATCAAGTTCTGTTCCAAATCCAAGTTTACTACTATTAATAATAGAATTTTTAAGTGAGGCAAAGTCATAAAATGTTTTATTTGGTTCCGTAAAATCTTTACAAGCAACAACCAAATATTTTTTACCGTTTTTATATTTTCCTAAAATAGTTTCTTGCGTACTAAATCCCAACAAGTTAAAAATATGGCAAGCAATATATTCACTAATTACACTATTACTATATTTACCATTATTTTTAGATGAAAACTTAAGTAAATATTTTTCGTTATTAAAAATAATACCTATCTTTTTACCATTGGATCCTCCATATAATTTTGTATTTATTACTGGACAAGAAGAAAAATCAATTAAAGCCATTTTATTACACCTCGACTATATTATATCAAAACAAATATCGTTTAGCAACATATTAAATCAAAAAAAGTAATAACATTTAGTTATTACTCTATTCTTCATTAATATATAGATTTTTATATATCATACTCTTTTTAAGTAGTTGTTTATGTGTACCACTAGCAACGACTTTACCACCATCAATTAAATAAATAATATCAGCATCAATAATTGTTGATAATCTATGAGCCACAATAATAATGGTATGATCTTTAACCAAATTATCAATTGCTTGTTTAATTTTAGATTGATTTTCATTATCTAATGCACTTGTGGCTTCATCAAATAAAATAATTTTACTATTCTTAAGCAAAGCTCTAGCAATAGCAAGTCTTTGTTTTTGTCCTCCGGATAAATTAATTCCCCCTTCTCCGATCATTGTGTCATACTTATTTGGAAGACTCATTATATACTCATCTATTTCTGCCAATTTGCATGCATTTCTAATTTTTTTAAGAGACATATACGGATCAATTATTTTTAAATTTTCTAAAATAGTTTTATTAAAAATAAATGGTTCTTGTCTAATTATTGCAATATTTTCTCGTAGTGAATCTTCAGTAAAATCTTCGATTGGAATATCATCCACTAAGATAACCCCAGTATCAGAATCAAAATATCTAAGAAGCAAGTTAAATATCGTAGTTTTTCCTTGTCCACTTTTACCAACTATAGCAACCTTTTTACCTGTTGGAATAGTTAAATTAAACTCTTCAAATATTTCTTTTTCTTCATTCGGATATTTAAATGTTATATTTTTAAATTCAACATTTCCTAAAATATCAGTTTTAGAAACAATACCAAACTTTTCATCTTTATATAGTTTATTATCAAGTATTTCGCTTAACCTTTCAATGGATACTTTCATTTTTTGAATACTCGTAGATAAATTCATCATTAGTTCAATCGTATTCATAAATCTATAAACATAATATGTCATAGCCATAAAGAAAGCAAAAGAACCAGTTTTATTAATAATAAGAAGGATACAAGTAGTAAATATAACAAACTCTAAAGTGCAATTTAAAATATAAATCCAAGCATTATAGTTTCTTTCTGTAATCATTTGTTTATTAATTTTAAAATATATATTTCTAACTATATTTTTAAAATTATCATTCATACTTTTTCTAATTCCTAAAGCCCTTATTTCTCTTATACCACGAACAGATTCACTTACTTCAGCAACCGCTCTATCTTTTTCTTTATTTATTTCCTTCTGTTTTTCTTTAATACTAGGTAAGTACTTATGTGAAATAATATAGAACAATACTAAATAAATAATTACTTCCAAAGCTACAACCCATGAATTAAAACAAATATAAATAAATACGATTGCACAAGTAAAAAGTGATATTGTTATTCTAAGAATTTGTCTAAAAGAATCCGCTATCGTAGAGGAATCACTAGTAATTCTATTTATAAATTCTCCACTAGATTTTTCTTCAAAAGCTCTCGCCGGTAATAACCCTACTTTTTCATAAACAGCACAACCAATTTTCTCCATTATATTATTGGCACACTTTTCCATATAAATTCTACCATATCTATCAAAAATTAAGCTATCAATAAAATTTATAATATACATTAAAAATAATACTGCCACTGCTAAGCCAAAAGAACTAACACGTGCTTTGTCAATTGCAAGTCCAATTAAATAACCATACAAAGTTCCTGTCATCGAAGTAACAAACAAAAAAACAAAAGATTTAATAAAAAGTTTCTTTTCTCCACCACAATACTTTTTAAAAAATCTTATCATTTCCTTCAACTTCATAATTACTCACCCTTTTTAATCTTTTGTTTTAAATCAAATAATAAATTTAATGCTTCAATTGGTGTTGTATTTAAAACATCTATTTTTTCTATTGTTTCTTTTATTATATCATCTTTTTTAACATTTGGTTCAAAATCCATTGCAAGTTGTATTTTTTCTTCAGGATTTTTCTTTTTAGAATTTGATTCATACTCATTTAATATTTCCTCAGCTTTATTAAGTAACTCCTCAGGCATCTTAGCAAGTCTAGCTACATGAATCCCATAACTTTTATCAACTGCTCCATTTTTAACTTTATGTAAGAAAGTAATTTCATTACCATTTTCTACTGCACTAACATGGACATTTTTAATATTTTTATATTTCTTATCTAATCTTGTAAGCTCATGATAATGAGTTGAAAATAAAGTAAACGCTCCGATATAATCACTAATATATTCAAGTATAGCCTGAGCAAGACTCATTCCATCATATGTTGCAGTACCGCGACCCAATTCATCAAATAAAATTAAACTATTTTTAGCAGCATTACATATAGCATTACGAGCTTCTTTCATTTCCACCATAAATGTAGATTCTCCACTTACTAAATCATCACTAGCACCAATTCTTGTAAAAATCTTATCAATTATTGGTAATGTAGCAGACTCGCAAGGAACAAAAGAGCCCATCTGAGCCATAATAACTATAATTGCCATTTGACGCATATAAGTAGATTTACCACTCATATTAGGTCCAGTTATAAGTAAAGTATTTACACCATTATTTAATAAACAATCATTAGGTACATATTCAGATTTACTTACAACTTCCACAACTGGATGTCTTCCATTTTTAATATCAATTACATGTTCATCAGTAATATTTGGTCTAACTAAATTATATTCTTCACTACAAACAGATAGTGAAACTAAAGCATCAATTTCACTTAAAGCATCAGCCGTAGCATTTAATAAAGGAACTTCCTCCTTAACCAATGACTTAATACTACAAAATAATTTATATTCTAAATCAATTATATTTTCTTCTGCGTTAAGAATCATACTCTCTTTTTCTTTCAAAGCTGGAGAAATATATCTTTCACAATTCGTTAATGTTTGTCTTCTTTCCCAGTGATATTCATCTTTAACTAAATTTTTACTTCCATTAGGTATTTCAATAAAATAACCAAATACTTTATTAAATCCAACTTTTAAATTTTTTATTCCCGTTTCTTCTTTAACTTTTGCTTCAAAAGATGCTACAAAATCTTTGCCACCACTACGAATATTTCTTAACTCATCTAACTCACTACTATATCCTTCTTTTATCATATATCCTTCTTTAACAGATATCGGAGGATTATCCACAATGGCACTATCTAATAATTCACATAACTTCTCGTGAGTATTAATATCATAATTAAAGCCTAAATCTTCAATTTTCTTTTTTATCATTGGAAGTACTTTAATACTATTTTTAAGTTGTAATAAATCTCTAGCATTTAAAGAACCATTTATAACTTTACCAGAAAGTCTTTCAATATCATATACTTCATATAAATAATTTTTAAGTTCATCTTTTATAATAAATTCATTATTTAATTTTTCTACTTTTTCATATCTATCAATTATTTTTTCTTTATTCTTCAAAGGATTTAACATCCAATTTTTAAGTTTACGACTTCCCATTGCTGTTTTACATTTATCAAGTAGCCACAACAAAGAATAAGTTCTTTCTTTTAATCTTAATGTCTCAACTAGTTCAAGATTTCTAATACTATGAATATCCATCTCTAAATAATCATTTTTCTTTAAATAATTAATTTTAGTTATATGACTTAAATCTTTTAATTGTCTTACATCCAGATAATAAAATAAATGAGCTACTCCACTTTTTACCCTAGCATCAGGTATTATATCAAATAATTCTTTATATTTATCCCACAAAAATTCACTACTTATAGTTACTTCAATATTATAAGTATTTTTAAGTAAAGAAATTAAACTTGTATTTAAATTATCTATAAATATTACTTCTTTTAAATTAAGCTCTAATATTTCATTTACTAATATTTCTTCACTATTTTCTAAAGTTATCGTAGCTAAATATCCTGTAGAGATATCAAGTACAGTCATTAATATACTATCACTAAAAAATAATATACTAGCTATATATGAAGAATCTTTATCATTAAGTAAATCATTATCAGCAATTGTACCTTTACTTATTACATCCACGATTCCCCGTTTAACCATTCCTTTTGTGTATCTTGGATCTTCTAATTGTTCACAAATTGCAACTCTATAACCTTTATTTACAAGTCTTTCAATATAAGTTTTAACATTAGCATGAGGAACACCACACATTGGTACTTTTTCGTCTAATCCCGCTACTCTACCAGTTAAAGTAAGTTCTAATTCTCGTGAAGCAATTAAAGCATCATCAAAAAACATTTCATAAAAGTCACCCAAACGATAAAAGACAAGTTCATCCTTGTACTTATCTTTTATTTCAATATATTGAGCCATCATCGGACTTAATTTAGTTCTATCTACTTCACTTAATTTCATACTTCAAAACCTCATGACTTATTATAACATGTCATAGATTTTTTTTAAACCAAAAATTTCTTTTTTTCTTCAAAAAACATAATAATATCCACCATTCTTACTTCCGTATCTGGTATATTAAATATTTCTATATACTTGACTTCACTATCTAAACTTACTTCAATTTCATCTTCATTTAAAATATATCCATTACTTGCCCTAACTTCTTTAACAATATAAATTCCTAAAGGTAAATTATCTATTTCAATTTCTCCATATTCATTAGTAACTCCTTCATATATTACCTCATTATCTCTCATTATAACAAATTCTACATTACTTATAACCCTTCCATTACTTGAATCTAATTTTCTTATAACCAATTTTCCTTTTTTTAATTCATTTTCAATTTCAATGTAAACATCTTTATTTTCATCATCAATCTTTACTTCATAAATCATTTCATTTAACAAATATCCATTACTTGCCATTACTTCTTTTATTTTATAAATACCATATACTAAATCATTTAGTTCAATTATTCCATCAGTATTAGTCTTTCCTTGATATATAATTTTCTCATCTTTCATAATAATAAATTCCGTATCCTTAATAGGTATTTTTGTATCAAAATCTATTTTCTTAATTTTCAAATCACCTTTTTTTAATTCATTTTCAATTTCAATATAAACATCTTTATTTTCATCATCAATCTTTACTTCATAAATCATTTCATTTAACAAATATCCATTACTTGCCATTACTTCTTTTATTTTATAAATACCATATACTAAATCATTTAGTTCAATTATTCCATCAGTATTAGTCTTTCCTTGATATATAATTTTCTCATCTTTCATAATAATAAATTCCGTATCCTTAATAGGTATTTTTGTATCAAAATCTATTTTCTTAATTTTTAAATTACCTTTTTTTAGCTTATTTTCTAATTCTAAAAATATATCAATTATTCTATTATTTTCATTTACCTTTAAATTTACCTCATAATAATTATCATCAAGTACAAACTTTTTATCATTACATACTTCTTTAATAAAGTATTTTCCTTTTTTTAAATTTTCAAATATTGCTTTACCATCTTTATCAGTTGTTGCTTCTTTAATATAATTTTTATTTTCATCAAACAATGCAAAGATCACACCTTCTAGACTTATTTTATCCCCATCTATTACTTCACCATACTTTTTTATTTTAATATTACATTTTAGTTCTAAACCTTTAATATCATAATTCGCTATTACTGGCACGTCCATTTTTCCTTTCAAAACATTTTGACTATCAGAACTTACAAATATAAATGCTTTATTATTAGTACCTTTTTTTAAAGTAAATTTATTACTTAAATCACTTATTTTAATAGTTAAAATGTTTCCATTTATTTTTACGTTTTTACTTCCCGCAAATTTTTTTAATACTCCATTTCTATCTATAATAGATAAAGTATCTCCGATATAAGTATCTGGTACATCAAATTCTGGAATTTTATAATGATTATTAACTAAATTATAAATTTCTTTTATTTCATTTGCAAATAAGGTAGAATTAACATTACCCTTAAATGTATCAGTAAAATAAAATCTTGCCTTAGTACTTACATTTTGCCATATTAGCATCTGAGTAATATAATACCATTTTGGATCCATATGATTATGAGTATCATCTTTATATTGATAACCATAATAACTAATTAAATTTATCTTTTCCCATAACTCATCACTTAAACCTAGATACTTAGCAAAATTATTTGTATATTTATTATAAGAAGAATTATTATTTACTTTAACAAACGGTTCAAGACAATAAACATAATCACCTTCACTATCTATTATAAATTGACCTTTCTTATATTCTTTTTCACCATTTTCTTTCACCTTTAATACAAAGACATTTTTTATTACATCTCCACCTTTAAAAGATAATGCTTTTACATCAATAACTAGCATAAACATAAAAACTAATAACCATACTTTCTTATTCATTTACTACACCACCTTTTAATAATACATAAATCATATCTAAAACACACATTAAATCATCATATTTTATCTTTATATTTTCTCTATATGTAAAATATTTCCAATTACTTCTATAATTAATATTTCTTCTTATTTGTTCTATTCTATCTTTAATATTTCTTATTACTAAACTATCTTTATTACTATTATAAAGATTCTCTATTGCTTTAGATACCTTTTTCTTATCTTTTAAATTTCCATTAATTTTATATAATTCAAGCAATAAATTATTATTAAACATAATACCTTTCATAATTTTATAAAATGTATAAGCTAACTTTTCTTCTTGCATTACTAACATTATATCTTTTTCTAATTTAAACCTACTTAAATAAACACTATCTTTTATTCCAACAGGAAAATTATCAGCTACCCCGATTAATTTAATTGGTATAATCCACTTAGCCCCTTTATAAACAGTATTCACCTTTATAAGATACTCTTTTGCATACTTATTATGAAATATTCTTTTAATTTCTGTTACACCAAAACTAATATTTTCATAATGTCTAAATATTTCCTTAAATACCATATTTATATTAAAAGAATTTATACAAAAGCCTTTTATATACATCGATAAATTATCTAAATCATCATAAATCACTTTACTTCCATATCTACTTTTAAAAATACTATCAATAATATATTCTTTTAATATACCAGGATAAAAACTTTTACTACTATTACCTATTCTTTTCATCATAACCTCATCTTCCTTTTGTTCCCCTTTTAATCTTTCATTAATATATTTTCCTTATAAAATCACCTCACGGTTTTCTATTAAAACACATTCATTTCAAATAATTTGTTGTTTCCTGTCGAACACATCCTAAAAATGTTATTTTTAAAAATTTCGTATAAAAAAACCCAACATTTTCATGTTAGGTTTATAAAAGTCAATAATTATTTTCCTTGTTTTCTTAGGATTGCGGCTTGAGCCGCTGCTAGTCTTGCAATTGGCACTCTATATGGTGAACAAGATACATAATTAAATCCTAGCTTATCACAAAAAGCAACGCTTGCTGGATCTCCACCATGTTCTCCACAAATACCTAAAGAAAGGTTTGGATTTACACTTCTACCTTTTGTAGCCCCCATTTCCATAAGTAGTCCAACACCATCAAAGTCTATACGAGCAAATGGGTCAAATTCAAATATTCCTTTTTCATAATAAGAATTTAAGAATTTACCAGCATCATCTCTAGAAAAACCATAAGTCATTTGTGTTAAGTCATTTGTACCAAAACTGAAAAATTCAGCTTCTGTAGCAATTTGATCCGCTAAAAGTGCAGCTCTTGGAATTTCAATCATGGTTCCAACTTCATATTTTAAATCTATTCCAGAAGAAGCAATAATTTCATCAGCAGTTTTAACTACAATATCTTTAACATATTTTAATTCTTTAACTTCACCAACTAAAGGTATCATAATTTCAGGTGTAACTAATGTACCTTTCTTAGTTACATTTATTGCTGCTTCAATAACAGCTCTTGTTTGCATTTTAGCGATTTCTGGATAAGTAATTGCTAAACGGCATCCTCTGTGTCCCATCATTGGGTTAAATTCTTTAAGTGATGCAATTACTTCATGTAATTCTTCAACAGTTTTGCCTAAGTCATCAGCAAGTTCTTTTATTTCTGCTTCAGTTTTTGGTAAGAATTCATGTAGAGGTGGATCCAAATATCTAATAACAACACTATATGGTGCCATAGCTTCAAATAATCCTTCAAAGTCTTTTCTTTGATATGGTAAAATATTTTCTAAAGCTTTTTCTCTTTCTTCTAAAGTTGTTGCACAAATCATTTTTCTAAAGTTGAATATTCTATCACGCTCAAAGAACATGTGTTCTGTACGACATAAGCCAATTCCTTCAGCTCCGAACTTTCTTGCTTGCATTGCATCTTTTGGTGTATCAGCATTTGTTCTTACCTTTAAGTCTCTTGCTTCATCTGCCCAAGACATAAAAGTTTCAAAGTCACCACTTATAGATGCTTCTTGCATTTCAAGTTTTCCAGCATATACCTTACCAGTTGAGCCATCAATTGATAAGTAGTCTCCTTCTTTAAAGATGCTTCCGTCTGGCATTTTAAGTGTTTTTTCTTCTTCATTTAAAACGATCGTTGATGCACCACTTACACAACAAATACCCATACCACGAGCAACTACCGCTGCATGGCTAGTCATGCCACCTCGAATAGTTAAAACGCCTTTACTTGAATTCATACCTTCAATATCTTCTGGTGATGTTTCAAGTCTAACAAGTAATGAATCAATTCCCTTTTTCTTATTTTCAATTACATCGCTAGCTGTAAAATAAATTTTTCCAGATCCCGCTCCAGGAGATGCAGCTAAACCTTCAGCAACTACTTTACCATTTTTGATAGATTCTGCAGTAAACGTTGGATGTAGTAGTGCATCAAGTTGTTTTGGATCAACCATTAATACAGCTTCTTCTTTAGTAATCATTCCTTCATTTACTAAATCAACTGCAACTTTAACGGCAGCACTTGCTGTTCTTTTACCATTTCTAGTTTGAAGAATGAATAACTTACCATCTTCAATAGTAAATTCCATATCTTGCATATCTTTATAATGATTTTCTAATTCTTGGGCAATGCTTGCAAATTCTTCATAAACTTCAGGCATTTCAGTTTTTAATGTTGCAATTGGACTTGGAGTACGAATACCGGCAACAACATCTTCGCCTTGAGCATTAATTAAATATTCACCAAATAATGCTTTTTCGCCAGTTGCAGGATTTCTTGTAAACGCAACACCAGTTCCAGAATTTTCTCCACTATTACCATAAACCATTTCTTGAACATTAACGGCTGTTCCCCAACTAGATGGAATATCATTAATTCTTCTATAATAAATAGCTCTTTCATTATTCCAACTTCTAAATACTGCTTTTACCGCTTCAATTAATTGAGTAAATGGTTCTTGAGGAAAATCTTCTCCTGCAAATTCCTTATAAGCACTCTTAAATAGATTAGTTAATTCAACCATATCATTTTCATCTAAATCAATGTCATTTTTAACACCTTTTTTAACTTTAATTTCATCTATAATAGTTTCAAATTTACTCTTTGCATAACCTTTAACTACATCTGCAAACATTTGAATAAATCTTCTATAAGAATCATAAACAAATCTTTTATTTCCAATCTTTTCAGCAAAAGATTCTGCTATTTCATCATTTAAACCTAGATTAAGTACAGTATCCATCATACCTGGCATACTAGCTCTAGCACCACTTCTTACACTTACTAGTAACGGATTTGTTTTATCACCAAACTTTTTACCACTTTTTGCTTCTAATTTAGCTAATGCTTCTTTAATTTGGTCTATTACTTCACTAGATAATTCCTTTCCATCTTCATAATATTTGTTACAAGCATCAGTTGTAACTGTAAATCCACTTGGAACAGGTAATCCAATATTAGTCATTTCTGCTAAATTAGCACCTTTACCACCAAGGATATTTCTCATATCTTTGTTTCCTTCTTGAAACAAATAAACATATTTTTCCATTTCTAATCCTCCCATGCTATAATTTTATCACTTTCCCATCCACCAAACAATAAAATTTCTTAAATTTTACATTTTTTGATAATTAACGTTTTATCAATAGTATTAAATCTTCTATTCCTTGTTTTTATAACTTTCCTAGTACAAAATAAAAATATATAAGTTTCTTTCTTATATATCTTTTTTTATAAACATTGCATCTCCGAATGAAAAGAATCTAAAATTATTTTCTTTTGCATATTCATAAGCATTTAAAATATATTCTTTTTTAGATAAAGCTGATACAAGCATTAATAAGGTACTTTTAGGTAAATGAAAATTAGTAATCAAACCATCTATAGCTTTAAAAGTATATCCTGGATATATAAATATATTAGTATCTCCACAACATTCCCTAAATTCATTATATTTGCTTGCTACAGTTTCTAATACCCTAGTTGATGTTGTACCAACCGCATATATATTTCTTCCTTCTTTTTTTGCTTTATTTAATGCATCTGCTACATCTTTAGTCATAATATAATATTCACTATGCATATTATGTTTAGTTATATCAGTTACTTCCACAGGTCTAAATGTACCAAGTCCAACATGCAAAGTAACATATAATACTTCAATACCTTTATTTTTAATTTCTTCAAGTAGTTCTTTTGTAAAATGAAGTCCTGCTGTTGGGGCTGCTGCACTACCTAAATTTTTAGCATAAACAGTTTGATATCTAGACTGATCACTAAGTTTTTCATGAATATAAGGAGGAAGGGGCATCGTACCTAATTTTTCAAGTATTTCCATAAGTATTCCTTCATATATTAATTTTACATGTACAATACCTTCATCTAATTTTTCTATTACTTTCGCTTTTAAACTTCCATTTCCAAACACTATAACAGTACCTACATGTAATCTTTTTCCAGGTCTAGCTAAGCATTCCCAGATATCACCTTCAATATCTTTTAAAAGTAATAATTCAATTATTGCTTTCGTATCTTCTTTTTCTCCAATTAATCTTGCGGGTATTACTTTTGTATCATTTAAAACTAATACATCACCTTTATTTAAATAATTAATAATATTTTTAAATACTTCTTCTTTTATAACTCCATTATCTTTATTAAGTAACAATAGTTTAGAATCACTACGATTAGAAAGAGGTGTTTGAGCAATAAATTTTTCTGGCAAATCATAATTATATTCTTCTATATTCATTTAATAATATCCTTTATTTTTTCTACAACTTCATCATTAATATCATCAATTGTTCTAATACAATCATCTTTAACACAAGTTACTTTAATATAACCATATTTTTCCGTTAATTCCAAATATGCTTTTTCAGCTTGCTCCAAATGAGCTTTATTTGATTCATGTTGATCTGGTGTTTCTTCCCTATTTTTCTTTAACACTGCCGCATACTCAAAAGGCATATAAAGAAAAATTACTGCATCAGGTCTAGGTAATTCCATAATACCAAATTCTAATTCATCTAATTTTTGATACATTTTTTCTCTTTCTTCACGAGTCTTTAATTTTCCTCCTTGATGAGCCATATTAGATTCAACATATCTATCAAGTATAACAATATCTCCATCTTCAAGATGTTTATTTATAATACCAATATTATATCTTCTATCAGCAGCATAATAAGCTGAAGCCGTCAAAGCATCAACATTTGCAGCACCCTCAGCAAACCACCCAGGTCCAATATAAGATTTACCTAAATAAGGACCTCCAACAATTCTCCCCGTCGGAGTATCATACATTGGAAAGGAATAATTATATACATTTACTCCCATATCTTTAAATCTTGCTACAGCCTTTTTTACTTGTGTTTCTTTACCAGAACAATCTGTTCCTTCAATTACTATTAATTTACCTTTCATTTATTTCATCGCCTTTCATATATTACAAAACTATATTTTAGTCCATCAACTTCACTACTACTTACAACATTACATTTATAATCATTTTTATCAAATTCTGGAAAATATACATCTGCTTTTGCTTCACTATCTATTAAAGTTAAATAAAGCCTACTTGCATATGGTAAAAACAGTTTATATATACTTGCCCCACCAATTACCATTACTTCCTCGTCTAAATCTTTAACAAATTCTAATAACTTATTAAAGTCATTAAACAACAAGCCATTTTCTATATTACTTAAAGAACTAGATAATACTATATACTTTCTTCCTTCTAAATGTTTAGGTAAAGATTCATATGTATTTTTACCCATTATGATATATTTTCCCATAGTTATATTTTTAAAATTCTTTAAATCTTCTTTAATATGCCAAATTAATTGATTACCTTGACCGAGTTCTCTATTTCTTCCTATAGCTGCTATGATACTGATCATTTTTACCTCTACTGTGCAAGAGGGAACTTAATTGGTCCCATATGCTTATAATCTACAACTTTAATATCTTTTAATTCTGTAGAATTATCAAAATCTTTAAATTCTTTTATATCTGGATTAATCCACAATTTTGGTGCTTCATAATCGCCATTTTCTTCAAATCGTTTAATTTGTTCTTTAATACCATCAACTTGATTAACATAAATGTGGGCATCTTTAATACTATAATTAATTGTACCTGGTTTAAGTCCACTAACTTGAGCAACTAAAGATAAAAGTACAGCATATTGTGTTACATTAAACGGAAGACCTAAAGGAACATCACAACTTCTTTGATGAACCCAAATATTTAAATATCCATCTGTAACATCCCATTCACTAGACCAAACACAACTAGGAAGTACTGCGGTAGGAATATATTCGTCTTGCCACAAAGACATAACCATCCTTCTATCTAATGGATTATTTTTCAAAGTATCTAGCAAACGATCCATTAAACCTAATTTTTTCACAATAAATCCATAAGCTGTTCCAATCGTGTGAGCATATTCTACCCCGAAATCTTTTTCAATATCTTTTTTTACTAATTTTCCATTTTCTAAAACATTTTGATTAGCTCTCCATTTACCATCTTCAGCAATTTCCCATTCATCCCAAATATGAACGTTTCTTTCTTGTAACCATCTTACATCATTAGATTGTGCTTGATAAATCCATAACATTTCAAGTATTGCTTGTCTAAAATATAATTGCTTAGTTGTAAGACATGGAAATTCTTCTTGTAAATTAAATTCTAAATGATAACTTGGTATTTTTATTGTATTAATACCTGTTCTATTTTCAACTTCTACCCCATCACTCAATATTTTTTTACATAATTTAATATAATCTTTATCCCACTTTGACATATTTACCTCACTAATACCACAAAGGATATTTACTTGTTATTTCTAATACCTCTTTTTCTAAGTTATTTAATACTTCATCATTATCACTATTTTTTAAAGCTTTTGAAATAATTAAACCAATTTGTTCAAAATCTCTTTCTTTAAGTCCACGTGTCGTCATCGCTGGTGAACCTAGTCTTAATCCACTAGTTACCATCGGAGATTCTGAATCATTTGGTATTGTATTTTTATTTGTTGTAATATGAATTTTATCAAGCAAATTTTGAGCTTCTTTACCAGTTAACCCACATGTACTTTTAACGTCTACTAAAATCAAATGATTATCAGTTCCTCCAGAAATAATTCTAAATCCTTCATTAGATAAAGTCTCAGACAAAGTCTTTATATTTTTTAATACTTGCATTTGATATTCTTTAAATTCTGGTTGCATTGCTTCATAAAAGCATTCGGCTTTTGCAGCTATCACATGCATAAGAGGTCCACCTTGAATACCAGGAAAAACTGCTTTATTAATTTTTTTAGCAATTTCGGCATCATTAGTTAGAATTAATCCTCCACGAGGCCCTCTTAGGGTTTTATGAGTAGTTGTTGTTACAACATGCGCATAACCAACCGGTGACGGATGAAGTCCTGCTGCTACAAGTCCTGCTATGTGAGCCATATCAACCATTAAATAAGCCCCGACCTTATCACAAATCTCTCTAAATCTTTTAAAATCTATTATTCTTGAATAAGCACTAGCCCCAGCTATTACCATCTTTGGTTTTTCTTCTAATACTCTTTTTTCTAATTCATCATAATCGATATATTCTGTATCAATATTTACATCATAATCAACTATTTCATAATCTTGACCACTAAATGAAAGTCTATGACCATGAGTTAAATGTCCGCCATTAGATAAATTCATTCCCATCACTTTATCCCCATGCTCAAGTAATGCTCTATAAACAGCCATATTAGCACTAGAACCTGAATGAGGTTGAACATTAGCAAATTCAGCTTTAAATAAATCTTTAGCATAATTTATCGCTAATTCTTCAATAACATCAACATTTTCACATCCGCCATAATATCTTTTCCCAGGATATCCTTCAGCATATTTATTAGTTAGTATACTTCCTTGTAATTTTAATATATCATTAGATACATAATTTTCACTTGCTATCAATTCAATATTTTCTTCTTGTCTTTTTCTTTCATTTCTTAATGCATTTTCAATAATTTTATTCATCTTATACCTCACTCATTTCTATTAAATTATCAATAATCATTGCAACAGTCATCGGACCAACTCCACCAGGATTCGGAGTAACATATGACGCTACATCTTTAACGCTTTCAAAATCTACATCTCCAATAATGCCTGTATCAGTTCGTGATATACCAACATCTATTACAACAGCCCCTTGTTTTATCATATTACTTTTAATTAACTTAGGAACCCCACAAGCCACCACTACAATATCAGCACTTTTAGTATATTTAATCATATCTTTAGTTTTACTATGTAATAAACTTACTGTTGCATTTCTATTTTCTAATGCCATTGCTAAAGGTTTACCAACTATATTACCTCTTCCAATTATTACAACATCTTTACCACTTAATTCAATATTATAACTATCTAATAATTTTATAATACCTTTAACTGTACATGGTAAAATACTCTTTTTATTTAAATATAAATTATAAACATTTTCTTTTGTAAAACCATCAACATCTTTATTTTCATTTATAAGGCCACTACATTTATCAAAATTTATATTACTTGGAACAGGACTTTGTAAAATAATACCAGTTACTTCTTCTTTTTCATTCAAACTTTTTATTAAAGATATTAATTCTTCTTCGTTTGTTTCTTTAGGTAACAAATATTTTATTACATTAATACCTACCATACTACAATATTTTTCTTTATTTTTAATATATAATTTACTTGCTTCATCATCACCAACTAAAATAATAGCTAAAGTAATGCTTAAATTATCTTTACTTATCTTTTCTTTATAAGAAATAAGCAATTCATCTCTTAACTTCTTTCCATCTAAAATCATCTAATCCCTCCTTTTAAAACAATGTCATATTATGATCAATGCCTAAATGTTTATAAGCAAGTTCTGTTGCCACTCTACCACTTCTAGTTCTTTTAATAAAACCTTCTTGTAACAAAAACGGTTCCACAACATCTTCAATCGTAGATATTTCTTCCCCAATCGCCGTAGATATTGTTTCAACTCCCACCGGACCGCCATTAAATTTATTTATTAAGGCTTGTAAATACTCTATATCGATATTATCTAGACCATATTGATCAACATTTAATCTATCTAAGGCATTTAACGTGATATTCAAATCAATTATGCCATCACCTTCAACTAAGGCAAAATCTCTAACTCTTTTAAATAATCTATTAGCAATTCTTGGTGTTTTTCTACTTCTTTTAGCAAGTTCAATTGCAGCATCATTTGTTATATTCATATTCATTACTTTACTAGTTCTCTTTACAATACTAGCAAGTTCATCATTCGTATAAAATTCAAGTTTATTTACAATACCAAACCTATCCCTTAAAGGGCTTGATAAATCTCCCGCTCTAGTAGTAGCACCCACTAAAGTAAATGGTGGCAAATCTATTTTAATTGATCTACTTTTACCATCTGTACCTATTACGACATTTATTGTAAAATCTTCCATCGCCGAATAAAGTATTTCTTCAACAAATGATGGAATCCTATGTATTTCATCAATAAATAAAACATCACCAGGTTCCAAATTAGAAAGTATCGCTGCTAAATCTCCACTCTTTTCAATTGCTGGACCCGTCGCAGTCTTTAAGTTACTTCCCAGTTCATTAGCAATTATATGAGCAAGTGTAGTTTTTCCTAATCCAGGAGGACCATATAGTAAAACATGATCCAATGGTTCATCTCTCATCTTTGCTGCTTCAATAAATACTTTTAAATTTGATTTGATTTTATCTTGTCCGACATATTCATCTAAATATTCAGGTCTTATATTTTTATCAAATATATCTTCATATGTAGGATTAGCATCTATTAATCTTTCATCCATTACTTACTCCCCCAGACTATCAACATAATCTTTAATTTCTTGCCAATTATGTACTATTTTATGATTGCTTACACATTCATTGGTTATTCTAATTGTATTAACACCAACATTCTTTACTTCAGTTAATACCCTTTCTTTATCATCTATAAATACATTTAAATTATATTTTTTACATACTTCACTTTTATTTTCTTGAAAAAATACTAATTCATCAAAAGGAACAGCATTATATATAAAATACAAACTAGATAAATAAATTGAACTTATATTACTTTTATTATTTGTTTCTTCTACTCCTCTAGCAGTAATAAATACTAATTTGTACCCTTTACTTTTCCAATATTTTAATACCTCTAATGCATCATCTTTTATATTTACGTTCCACACAATTTGTTTAAGATATTTAGATAAGAAATCTTTCTTATCTTCATTATTTAAATCATGATAATCATTTGCACCACGATATAATATATCTTGTTTTACTAAGGTATTTGAAACAATACTTGTATTAGTTAATGTATTATCTATATCAATTCCTATATTCAATCTCAAACACCACCTTACACACTAGATTTATTATATAACAAAACTATAAAATATCCAACACCATTTTATCAATTTGTACAATTTAATTGTAACAAACAAATATTTGCAAGTCAATTAAAATATTTTCTTTTATTTAACCATTACTAGTTTAAGTAAAAGTGTTTACTTATTATTGAAATAGTTATTTGTTTACTTTTAAAAAATAGCAACATTTTATGTAATTAATTGTGATATTATATTGCCAATACAAATGTCTTATGTTATACTTTTATTGGAATATTCAGTTGATTGGATACTGCCTCATTTAAGTAAAAAACGAAAGTGAGGTGATACCTAATGCACAAGAAAGATTTTCTTATCTTGGGATTATGGACAATCATAATCTTACTTATTTTAGTTTTAATATTAAAATAAATAGAAAAAAGCATCTAAATCAACCGTGTTGATTTAGATGCAGCCAACAAATGGTAGCATCCAACATGCAAAATTAAATGTTTATGCAAATTATCTTTGCTAAAAACAATATAGCATAATTCTTGCATAAAAGTCAAGCTTTTCTTTGCGTGATAACCACACTTTATTTAAAATTTAAAATTTTATAAAAATTTATCAATTATACATTGTAGAAAATTAAAATATAGTGTATAATAATAAAAGAATAAAGGAATTGTGTGATACAGATGTTTAGAGATTTTGACTACGAAAATAAACCTGTTGTTGATATCGTAAATGAAATGATCATCGATGCTATAAACAAAAAAGCATCAGACATCCATTTTGATCCAACTGAAGATTACCTTAATGTCCGCATTAGAGTCGATGGGGAATTATTAGAGTATGCCAAAGTTCCAGCATTTGTAAAAAAGAACCTTTTAACTAGAATTAAAATTATTAGTGGAATGAATATAACAGAATCAAGATTACCACAAGATGGTGCAATTAAAAACTTATCTGACCAAATTGACTTAGACCTTCGTGTATCTTCCCTACCTATAGTTGATGGTGAAAAAATAGTTATTCGTATCTTAAATTACACAATGTCAAGTTCCGGGTTAGAAAATCTCGGTCTATCAGAAAAAAACTTAGAAAAAATAAACAAATTAATAAAAATGCCAAATGGAATTATCCTCGTAGCTGGTGCTACCGGATCTGGTAAATCAACTACCGTTTATAGTATTCTTCAAATACTTAATACCGTTTCTAAAAACATTATTACTGTTGAAGATCCGGTTGAAATGAAAATCGAAGGAATAAATCAAGTTCAAGTAATGAGTGATATAGGTTTAACATTCGGAGCAACCCTAAGAAGTATTCTTCGACAAGACCCAGACATTATAATGATCGGAGAAATTCGTGATGATGAAACAGCGCGTATTGCAGTTCGTGCATCAATAACTGGACATTTAGTATTATCTACAATCCACACCAATAACTCATTAAATACAATCGAAAGATTACTTGATATGGAAGTTGAAAGATACCTATTGGGTAGTGCCTTAACAGGTATTATATCTCAAAGACTTGTTAAAAGACTTTGTCCAAAATGTCGTACAAGCAGGCCTACAACAAATTATGAAAAAACTCTTTTTGAAAAAGTATTACATAAAGAAGTTAACAATGTTTATACTCCACACGGATGCAGTGAATGTATAAATGGTTACACAGGTCGTATTGCCCTTCATGAAGTTCTAGAAATAAACCAAAATGTTCGTGATGCCATAACCAACAATGTTAGAAAAAATGAGCTAAGACATTTAGTATATAAAGAATCAGACGTAACAAGTCTACTTGAAGACGGCTTAGAAAAAGTTGTTGCTGGACTTACAAGTGTTGAAGAGATACTTCGTGTCATAGATGTTGATGATGATATTGGGGAAGATGAAGAAGATATCAAAAATGCCTTCATTGGAAAAACAACACAAGCAAATGAAATAGAAACATTATAAAACTCGTCGAATTGACGAGTTTTTGCATTTTTACAATCCAATATATTTTGCATAACATAAATCATTTTCTATATAAATATACACTTTTCCATCATTTACATAATATCCATTTTTAAAGTTTTCTGTTTCATTATCACTTTTTATAACAGTATTATTTACTAAAACTTTTATTTTTTCATTATTTCTTATTGCATAATTTTTAGTATTAACATATTTTCTTTCGAGCAAATCCTCAACTTTAATAGTTAAGCACGGAACATATTTTTTTCCATTAATCATACATTTATTTTTAGAAACATCTATATTTTTAATTTGCGTCTTTTTATCAGAACAATAATTCTTTGCACCATTTTCTATTAATTCGACAGTACTATTCCACATACTTTTATTAATCCCTTTTCTTAAAGAAGAAACACCAACACTTGCCATCGAAGTAACTATAGCAAGTATTACAATAACTGCCAATAATTCCACTAAAGTAAACCCATTTTTTTTCATAACTCACCTACTTTAACAAAAGTTTTAACGCTTCTTTAACTTGTTCTTCTAAAGAAATAGACTTATCAATTTGGCCAATAACTTTTTTAATTTCTGCATTCTTATATCCTAATGCATTTAATGTATCTATCAAGTCTTGTGTATCATCTAAAACATCTTCACTTACTTCAATATCTATTTTACCCTTTAAATCAAGAACAATTTGACGTGCCAATTTTTCTCCAATTTTAGGAAATTTAGTTAGATATAAAATATTTTCTCTATTTATAGCATCAACAATACCGTTAATTGATCCCGTTGCCAATATTGGTAAAGCAAGTTTAGCACCTAAACCTTTAACACTAATAAGTTTTAAAAATAATTCATATTCTTCTTTTTCTTTAAATCCATATAAACTATACTCATCTTCTCCAATTTTATTATAAACATACACTTTATATTCTTTATCTATTTCATAGCAAAATGGATTTGGAACAAAAATTAAAAAACCTATTCCATTCGTTTCAATAATTATACTATTACTATTTATTTCTGTTACATTACCTTTTATATAACCAAACATATTACCACCATTAATATAATAACAAAAATAGCAAACTTTATCAATAAATTTCATATAATTAAACATGAACACAACAATAATTAAAATATTAAAAAATAAAAATAGTTATTTTAAATTTACTAAAAAGAAATTGGATTGTCTTATTATAGATGAAAGAAATAGAATTTTGATGAAGTATCTTAACATGCCAAGATTTAAATATATAAAATGCCTAAAAGACAAGAAAAAAACTAAAGTCTTATTATTACCTAAAAACTCTAGTTATGGTTTAAAAATAGATGATGTCTTAACCTTTGAAGGTAAACATATAATCTAATATTTGTACTTCATCTCCAGGTTTAGCTCCCATTTTTTCTAATTCATCTTCAATGCCCATACCTTTAAATTTACGAGCAAATCTTAAAACGCCTTCATCTTCATTGAACTTAGTCATAAGAAGAAGTGTTTCAATTTCTTTTCCACTAACAATCCAAATATTACCATCTTTTTTAATTTTATAAGGTAAATTATCTTCAAATTTATATATTTTAAACTGTTCTTTTGGATACAATTCTTCTTTAGGTGTTTCATCAAGAATTTCCATTAATCTATCCATCATTTCATCAATACCACTCATATTAAAAGCACTAACAGGCATTACTTCTAACTTTGGATAAGCTTTCCTAAACTTTTCTAAATTATCATTACCATTTTCTAAATCCATTTTTGTGGCAATAACAACTTCCTTTTTATTTTTTAATAGTTCACTATATTTTTCAATTTCATTTCTAATAATTTTATAGTCATCGATTGGATTTCTTCCTTCACTAGAACCCATATCCACTACATGAGCAATAATTCTTGTACGCATCGCATGTTTTAAAAATTCTACCCCAAGACCAACGCCATCACTTGCACCTTTAATTAATCCTGGTAAATCTGCCATAACAAAACTCTTACCATTTTTTAACTTAACCATGCCTAGGTTTGGATTGAGGGTTGTAAAATGATATGCAGCAATTTTAGGCTTCGATGCACTTATAACAGAAAGCAATGTTGATTTTCCAACACTCGGCATACCAACTAGTCCAACATCTGCTAAAACTTTAAGTTCAAGTCTTACTTGTATTTCTTCTCCAGGTTCTCCCTTTTCACTAAATTTTGGAGCTGGAACATCATGAGTAGCAAAAGACTTATTACCTTTACCACCTCTTCCTCCACGAGCAACCACAAATTCTTCTTTATCATTAATTAAATCTGCTATCACTTCATTATTTTCTAAGTCAATAATAGTTGTTCCTTCTGGAACACAAATAATTACATCTTCAGCATTCTTACCATATTTATTAGAACCCTTACCGTTTTCCCCTTTCGGAGCTTTTATTATTTTTTTATAACTTAAATCAACTAACGTTTTTAAATTTTTATCAACCTTAAAAATAATACTTGCGCCACGACCACCATTTCCCCCATCAGGTCCTCCCATCGGAACAAATTTTTCTCTTCTAAAAGATGTACACCCATCTCCTCCAGAACCAGCCATAAGTTTTACAGTTAATTCATCAACAAACATAAGATTCACCTCCTAAACATTTTATCATATTTTAGTGTTTATATCTACATTATTTTTTCTAAAGCTTTAATTAAAGCAATTTTCCCATATTCATAGGTAAGTCCACCTTGTAAATAAGCGATATATGGTTTTCTTAAAGGTCCATCACACGATATTTCAATAGATGATCCTTGAGTAAATGATCCTGATGCCATAATTATTTCATCATCATATCCAGGCATACTTGAAGCTACCGGTAAAACATTTGCATCTATTGCACTTCCACTTTGGATTCCTTCCACAAATTTTATTAACTTTTCTTTATCGTTAAACATTATAGATAGTACAATATCATTTCTTTCATCATTCCACCTAGGATTAACACTATAACCCATCTCTTCTAAAAGATAAGCAGCCAAAACAGAAGTTTTTAAAGCACTTGCCACAACTGATGATGCCATATATAACCCTTGTAAAAACATTTTATTAGCTCCCAAACTCGGACCAACATCACTAGCCTCTCCGGCCACATTAAGTCTTTCACTACACAGATTAATTAAATCTTTTTTACCAACTATATAAGCCCCATTTGATGCAATACCTCCGCCAAGATTTTTAATTAATGAACCAACACAAATATCTGCGCCAACTTGTGTAGGTTCAAGTTTTCCAACAAACTCACAATAGCAATTATCAACCATCACTATGATATCTTTATCTATACCTTTAACAAGTCTTATTACTTCATCTATATCTTCTATGCCAATACTACTTCGTGTACTATACCCAATAGATCTTTGTATTTCTATTACTTTTACTTTATTTAATTTTAAATATTTACTTATTGCTTCATAATCAAAGCAATTATTTTTTAAATCTATTTGATCATATCTAATACCAAAAGACTTCAAACTACTTTGATTATCATTAAAACCTATAATACTATCTAATGTATCATACGGTTTTCCCGTAATTGACAAAAGCAAATCACCAGGTCGTAAAAGAGCAAAAAAAGCTGTAGATAAAGCATGAGTACCAGATATAAATTGATTTCTAACTAAAGCAGCCTCAGTTTCAAATATGTCACTATATACTTTTTCGATTTTATCTCTACCTACATCACCATATCCATATCCAGTCGTAGAATTAAAATCAGTTTCACTAATGTTTGCTTGCCAAAAAGCTTTAATTACTTTTTGACTATTATAAAAACAAACATCGTCAATATTATTAAAAACATTTATCAATTTATTTTCTGCACTTTTTATATCAATATTCATCTAAGACCTCCATCTATTCTTAAAATACAATCATTTACATATTCATTACTTGCAAGGAAATATACTGCATCAGCTATTTCTTCTGACTTTCCAAATCTCTTAAGTAGTATTTTATCTTCTTCATATTTTTTAAAGTTTAAGTCTAAGTCTTTAGTCATATCAGTTAAAATCCATCCTGGTGCCACAGCATTAACACGAATATTCGGAGCTAAAAATCGTGCCAAACTATGTGTTAAACTTATTACGCCAGCTTTAGATGCATCATAATCAATACTTTCAATATAGCTTCCTTCGTAAACATTATTACTTGCAATATTAATTATACAGCCTTTTTTTAATACTTCTAAAGAATATTTACTTATTAAATAAGTTCCCAGCAAATTAACACTAATTACTTTCATAAATTCATCGCTTGTTTTATCAATTAAACTATTATCTAAAGAAATCCCTGCATTATTAATGACACAATCTATATTACCTATTTCACCTTTAATTTTTAAAAACATATCTTTAACTTCAAATTCATTTGATACATCACATTTATATAGAAAACATTTTATATTATATTTACTTTCTAAATCTTTCTTTAAATTAATAGCTTTATGTTCACTTTTATTATAATTTATAATAATATTATAATTATTGCTTGCAAATGTTTTTGCAATTATAGCTCCGAGTCCTCTTGAAGCTCCAGATATAAAAACTGTTTTCATTTAAATCACCACAAAAAATATTTTACACTAAAAGGAAAAAAAATAAAAGAGTTTCAGTTCTTTTATTCAATTTACTTCTTAATTATATTTAATTCATCATGAGTTAAACCAGTTACTTCACAAATAATCTTAGTATCCATATTCTTTTTAAGCATATTCAGTGCAATTTCAACTTTATTTTGCTCAACACCTTGTTCAACACC